>CAKSHG010000229.1 GCA_934456315.1 uncultured Oscillospiraceae bacterium
CGCAGCGGACGCAATATTTCTAATTTTCATTCTTTTGTTCCTCCAAATTAATATATCTGTATTGGCGCTCATATTTTCTTATTATATACTATTTCTCCGGATTTGTCAACTTTTTCACAGTTTGGGGCTGAATAAAGCGTAGCGTTCATGAGATCAAGCGGATCAATTTTGTTATATTCATCGTTTCCCTTCGTCGTTTTTTAAAATACGGCTTGAACACAATTGGGTTTTGTGCTATAATTAAGGAAAATAAACCAAAAGGGGGATCAACACATGAAATGCAAGAACTGCGGCAGGGAGATAGGCGACTTCTCCGCATTCTGCACCTACTGCGGAGCTTCGACCGGCAGCGAGCCAGCAGAATCAGCACAGTCCACCACCTCCACGCAGGACGAGCCGCTTCCGGGCTACAGCGAGCCTTTCGAGCAGACCGGCAGGGAATCTCCGCCGCCCCTTCAATATGCGAACCGTCTTAGTGCCAACATAAACCAGCTTCCCGAACACGACCGCACGACCCAGACCAGCTTCGTCCCGGACTACGAGGACGAATACATGAATGGCACCTCATGGCAGGAAATAAGCCGTATGGGGCATATTATAGGCGAAAACGGAAGATTCTGCATGATAAAATGGCTCAGATTCAACATGTATTTTCTGCTGTTTGCACTTGCCGCGATAGACGCGATACGCGCTATCTCATTCTTTACAGGGTTCAGGTACGGATACCGGGCGCAGTGGTTCTATAACGTGATTCCGGGCGTTTTCACACTGGATATGATAATGGGAGCTTTGCAGATCCTGTTCATGGGAGCGATGATATTCCTGTGGCTAAGTATTACTGAACTCCGGCGGCGGGTATTCCTGCTAAGCTTTAGCATTACCCTTGCCGGATTCCTGACAGAGATCATTTATATAAGCGTCTGGTGTCGCATGACCGGGTCGGCATTCTGGTCGGAATTCAGCTTCTGGAATGTACTGTACATCGTTCTGCTTGCCGGTATATCAGTTTATAATTTCTTCTACTTCAAGCGGCGCAGAACTGTTTTTATTAACTGAATCAATAAAAGCGGGGCTGCTGACAGACCCCGCTTTTATTATTTGCTCTTATAATAAAGCATGCAGTGACAATAGCCATCGAATTCCGGGTCGGCTATCTGACGCCTGAATTCCTCACATATGCACTTGTTCTCGGGAGTATGCTGTATCCTGCACGGGCAGTAGCCGCCGGTCCTTTCCAGACCCTCGCGGACCTTCTTCACGATCTCCTTGTTCTCGTTTTCTGTAACTTTCATTACGTCACCCCTATAAACAAAGACGGAGCCATACGGTCCCGTCTTTCCTTTTTATCAGTCGATCTCTACGGAGATCTTCTCGTCTGCTCTGACAGCGCCTGCACGCATCACGGTACGGATAGCCTTGGCGATCCTGCCCTGCTTGCCGATGACTCTGCCCATGTCCTCCCGTGCAACATGGAGGTGGTAAACGATAACGCCCTCGGCGTCCGGCTCGTCAACAGTCACCTGGACTGCTTCCTTATCCTCTACAAGCGCAGAGGCGATAGTTATCAGAAGCTCTTTCATATATATTCCCTCCTGTGGGATAAAGGGGAAATTCCCCGGTAAGTTCTTGACGGGCTGCTACGCCCGCGTTGCTGCCGATAAATTACTTCTTGAGAAGTCTCTTAACGGTATCAGTGGGCTGTGCGCCCTTCTTGATCCACTCGTCAGCCTTAGCCATGTCGATGTTTACCATAACAGGCTCCTTAGTGGGATCATAAGTGCCGATCTCCTCGATGAAACGACCATCTCTGGGGTAACGGGAATCAGCTACAACTACACGGTAGAAGGGAGCCTTCTTTGCGCCCATTCTTCTGAGTCTGATCTTAACTGCCATTTTATTTTCTCCTTTCAGCATTGATATATTCATCATGCGCCCAGCGCAGTGAAATCATATCAGCTCCGCCCTTTCGGGGCATTGTTTTATTTCAACGGCAAAGCCGCTGTTTACTTACATCGGGAATCCGCCTGAGCCGCCCATGTTACCCATGTTGCCCATCTGCTTCATCATGTTCATGGGAATGCGCATTTTCTTGCCCTTCCCCTTGCCTGCAAGACCCATCTGCTTCATCATCTTCTGCATCTGCTCGAACTGTCTAAGCAGCTGGTTGACGTCCTCGACTCTCGTGCCGCTGCCCGCCGCAATACGGCGCTTGCGCTTGGCGTCGATGATGGAGGGTTTTTCGCGCTCCTTCGGGGTCATGGAGGAGATTATCGCCTTGGTGCGCGGCATCTTCTTCTCGTCGATGTCCTCTTCCTTTACCTTTCCGGCAACTCCGGGGATCATCTTCAGCAGGGAATGAATGCTGCCCATCTTCTCTATTTGTTCGAACTGTGCGTACAGGTCGTTCAGGTCGAATTTGTTCTCCTGCATCTTCTGCATGGTCTTGGCGGCTGCCTTTTCATCGATGGTGTTCTTCGCCTTATCGATGAGGGTCAGCACGTCGCCCATGCCGAGGATACGGCTCGCCATTCTGTCCGGGTGGAACGGCTCGAGGTCGTCGAGCTTCTCGCCTATACCGGCGAATTTTATCGGCTTTCCGGTAATCGCAAGAACTGTCAAAGCAGCACCGCCGCGGGTGTCGCCGTCCAGCTTCGTGAGGATAACGCCGGTGATATCGAGCGCTTCGTTGAAGCTCTGCGCGACGTTCACCGCGTCCTGACCGGTCATTGAGTCAACTACCAGCAGTATCTCGCTGGGATTTACCTCGCGCTTTATGTTGCGCAGTTCGTCCATCAGCGTTTCGTCGATGTGCAGACGTCCGGCGGTATCCAGCAGCACGATATCAAAGCCGTTGTCCTTGGCGTACCTGATACCTTCCTTTGCGATCTTCACCGGGTCTGTCTGACCCATCTCGAACACATGCGCGCCTGCCTTTTCACCGACGATCTTCAGCTGATCGATAGCCGCAGGTCTGTAGATATCGCAGGCTACCAGCAGCGGACGGTGATTCTGCGCGATGAGATGCTTCGCGAGCTTTGCGCAGTGGGTCGTCTTACCGGCGCCCTGCAAACCGCACATCATGATAACGCACGGCGGCTTAGACGGGAAATTGAGCTTCGCAGTAGTGTTGCCCATCAGGTCGATAAGCTCCCTGTGAACTATATCAATGACCTGCTGCGCCGGGGTCAGGCTGTCCATGACCTTTTCGCCGACTGCCTTTTCGCTTACCCTCGCAACAAAGTCCTTAGCGACCTTGTAGTTAACGTCCGCGTCCAGCAGAGCCATGCGGACCTCGCGCATAGCGTCCTTGATGTCCTTTTCATTGAGCTTGCCGCGTCCCTTGAGCTTGCCGAAAACATTGTTCAGCTTGCCGGAAAGTCCCTCAAAAGCCATGTACTCACCCCTTTTATATCAGTAGTTGTTCTTGATTGGAATGCCTCACAGACCGCTCCGGATATCCGACAGGATACCGCTTAGCCTTTCGAGGCGCTGGTCGCTGTTTTCCTGCTTCAGTGCGCTCACGATGTCAGCAGCCTGGTCGAGCTCCACGGAAAGCGTCCGCAGCCTTGCGGCGAAACCGAGCTTCTGCTCGAGCTCCTCCAGGCGCTGCTCGCCCTTTTTTATCGCGGAAACCACGCTCTGCCTTGTGACCCCGCCCAT
>CAKSHG010000230.1 GCA_934456315.1 uncultured Oscillospiraceae bacterium
TGTGGGATCGGTTCCATCTTCGCCGAACAGCTTGCAGCCTGCACCGAAGAAGAACGCGGTCTGATACCAGCCGTTATCGGTGTCGAATGCGAAGTTTGTGGAAACACCCTCGATGTCCTTACTCATGATACTCTCGATGGACTTTACATCGTCCTCGCTGAGCTTGGACTTATCATAATACATGAAGTAGGTATCGGAAACGTAAGGATAGCCGTAAAGCTCATCGTTGTTGGAAGCCGCTGATATGGACGCTTCTGTGTTTTCAGCTATTATCTGATCCTTATTCTTAGTGACTCTGTAGAGCGCTCCTGCATCAACCAGGGTCGCAGTCTGATCGGAAGCGAATGCGAATACGTCTGCGGCTGCGGAGATATCCTTCAGCACTTCCTTCTGCGCGTCAGCCTCGCTGACAACGCCATAGGTAAATGTGTACTTCTTATCGGGATTTGCGGCTGCAAATGCGTCGCACATCTGCTTTAACATCTCCTGATCCTCCTGGGATCCCCATACAGTGAGGCTCACCTCTCCGGAACCGGTTCCGTTATTCTCTGCGCCGCCGTTGTTCGCTGCGGAGCTGCTGTCCGCGCTGCTTCCTGCGGAAGAGCCTCCGTTGCTGCTGGAGCAGCCGACAAACATTACGCCTGCCATTGCTGCCGCTGTGATGGCTGTCATGATCTTTCTGATCTTCATAGTTAATTCCTCCTGAACGTTTCGTTCGTATTGTTCATTTCGAAACCTGATGTTTGTTTCGAAACAAAGCTTCTGAAATGTACACTCGCAGCATATTCATGACTGCGAGTGGATCTCACTGTGACCTGTAACCTAGGGGATCTTTCAAGAGTTCTGAACCTGTTTCGAAATATTTTCGTTTGGTTCGAAATCTTGATTTTATTATAACAGAAAAAACTTATTTGTCAAGCGATTTTGCACAAAAAAAGCTCACATTTGACAAAACTATTGTAATTTCAGCACGATACACAAATCAGCCCCGGGCTGATTTGTGTATAATGGCAACGTTACCGGTGAAACGGCTGTTACACCGCGCTGCATTACAGGGAAACCTTTCCGATATGCCAGATATCGGCTGCGTATTCGCTGATGGTGCGGTCGGAGCTGAACTTGCCTGCGCTGCAGATGTTCAGCCAGCACTTCTTCGCAAAGGCAAGGCTGTCGCGGTAATCATGGTTAGCGGTGAGCTTAGCGTCAACGTAGCTCCTGAGGTCGCCGAGCAGGTAGTAGTGATCCGGAACATGCCAGCTTGCGCCCTCCATGAGTGCGTAGTACAGCTCGCGGAACGCCCCTGTTCCGCCGTCGGAAACGGTACCGTCGATAAGGGAGCTTACAACGCGCTTTATCTTCGGATCGGACTCTGCAATGTCGCGGGGGATATAGTTCGGCATGATGCGCTCCAGTTCCTCGACGGTCGCGCCGAAGATGTACTCGTTCTCTGCGCCCGCCTCCTCGGCTATCTCAACGTTAGCGCCGTCGAGCGTGCCGAGAGTTACCGCGCCGTTGAGCATGAACTTCATGTTTCCTGTGCCGGAAGCCTCTGTTCCGGCTGTGGATATCTGCTCGGATATGTCAGCCGCAGCAACCAGCTTTTCAGCATAGGAAACGCGGTAGTTGCTGACAAATACAACGTTCAGCAGATCCTTTGTATCCGGATCGGAATTTACAAGCTTCGCTACCTCGTTGATGTACTTGATGATACCCTTTGCGCGGTAGTAGCCCGGCGCGGATTTTGCTCCGAAGATGAACGTGGTGGGGGTGAAATCCTTTAAATTCCCGTCCTTTATCTCATAGTAGAGGTAGAGTATCGAGAATGCGTTGAGCAGCTGGCGCTTGTACTCATGCAGGCGCTTTATCTGTATATCGAAGATATGACCGGGATCGACCCTCATGCCGTCGGACTTCTCAATGAATTCCGCAAGCTGCTGCTTCTTGGTTTTCTTTATATCCATGAAGCGGCGGAGCACGCTCTCGTCATCAGCGTATTTCTTCAGCTCCCGGAGCCTGTCGAGGTCGGTGACCCAGCCCTCGTCGCCCAGCAGCTCGGTGATGAGCGCTGAAAGCTCCCTGTTGCACAGAGCCAGCCAGCGGCGCTGTGTGATACCGTTGGTCTTGTTCTGGAAGCGCTCCGGATACAGCTCGTACCACTCCTTGAGTACGGTGGTGCGCAGAAGGTCGGTGTGGATAGCAGCAACGCCGTTGACGTAGGAAGAACCGAACACGGCGATATTCGCCATGTGTACCGTGCCGTTCTTTATAAGGCGCATTACGCTGCGCTTTTCCTGCGGAACATTGCGGCGGTGCATTTCGGATTCGAACGCCTCGCTTAGCATGATGATAACGTTGTACACCTCGGGGAGTATCTTCTCGATAAGGCGGCTGTCCCACTTCTCGAGCGCCTCCTGCATGATGGTGTGGTTGGTGTAGTTGAACACGCGCTGTGCTGCGCTGAACGCCTTATCGAAGCTCCAGCCCTCATCGCGCATCACCACGCGGATAAACTCCGGCAGGGCGATGACCGGGTGAGTGTCGTTCATCTGAATGCAGTTATAGTCCGCAAAATTCTCCATCGTGCCGAACTGCTTCTTGTGCTTTCTGATGAGGTCGGCTACTGCCGCAGCGGAGAAGAAATACTCCTGCTTTAAGCGGAGCAGCTTTCCTGCCTCAGTTTCGTCGTTCGGGTAGAGTACGCGGGAGATATCCTCGGCTGCGCGCTTCTTCTCGCCGGCTTCGGTGTATCTGCTCTGGTTGAACAGGTCGAAATCGAACTCGTCGTCCGTTTCAGCCTGCCACAGGCGCAGTGTGCCGACATTTTCGGTGCCGTAGCCGATAACCGGATAATCGTAAGGAACCGCGTTCACATCGCCGTCAGCAAAGTGGACAACCACCTTCTCCTGCTCGCGGCGAATGCTCCAGGGGTCGCCCTGGCGCTGCCAGTTGTCGGCGGTCTCAGTCTGAAATCCGTCCTTTATTCCCTGCTTGAACAGACCGTACTTGTAGCGTATCCCGTAGCCGTCAAGCGGCAGGTCGAGCGCCGCCGCGCTGTCCAGGAAGCACGCGGCAAGTCTGCCCAGACCGCCGTTGCCCAGCGCTGCGTCCTCTATCTCCTCGAACTCGTTTATATCCGCGCCAAGCTCCTTCAAGCCCTCTGCGGTGCTGTCCAGCAGACCAAGGCACAGCAGGTTGTTGTACACTGCCCTGCCCACCAGGAACTCCATCGAAAGGTAGCTTGCCTTGCGCGCCCTGTCATGAGCCGCACGGCTCTTCTCCCAAGCCGGGGAAAGCTCCTCCATAACAAGCCCGGAAACCGCGCAGTGGAGCTGCTCCGGTGTAAGCTCCTTAGGCTGTGCGCGGTACTCCTTTTCGCAGCGCGCCGTCAGTTTTTCCTTGAAATTCTCGATATTCATGTGACTGCTCCTTTCATTACTTCTTATTCTTACGCTTTACGGGCGGTTTTCTGTTGGTTATTTCGGTCAGGCGGTCCAGGTACTCCGCGTTTTCATCGGTGAAATCCTCCTGGAGCGTTCTCCAGCGCCAGTTGTTGCCTACCGTGGAGGGGACGTTGATACGCGCTTCCGTGCCGAATCCGCAGAGCTCCTGGATAGTCGTCATCGC
>CAKSHG010000231.1 GCA_934456315.1 uncultured Oscillospiraceae bacterium
TGGCTCTTCATGACGTAAGCCTGCTCGGTGTTCAGCGAGTTGGTCAGCCATTCCAGGTCGTCGTCGAGTATCTTTGTATGCTTTTTCATCAGGAAAACGTGCAGCTCCCGGTAGAAATCGCAGTCTATCTCAAGGCACTTTATAACTGCCTGTGCGGTTCTTTCGTCCATGTTATCACCCGAAGAGAATGTATGACGCGAGGTCGTTCGCTTCTACGCCGTTATCAAGGGTCTGCTGAGCCTGCTCCAGCTCCTGGGGAGCTGCGTCAGCCCTTACGGCTGCCGCGATACCGTTCTTCGCAGCCTGCAAAGCAGTTTCAAATCCGAATTCAACCCTGTCTGTATTTCTCACCGAGGCAGCAGTTTCAGTTTTGGGAGCCGCGTTTTTCTTTACTGTCTGGTATGCGGACAGCACCCCGTTGATCCTTTTGATTTCCATAATATCTGCCTCCTTTGCTGTCATTATCCGGACATAATTCGCCCATGTATTCTTATGCCTAATTATATTATCGGCAGAAGTATCCGCAACTTTAGCGTTTCTGCATTATTTTTTGCATTTTTCGCAAAATAATCTCGCACAACAGCAAAAACCGCCCCGGTTTTTCCGGGGCGGCTGTCATCTCATGTTATGCTGCTTTGGACATATAATTTTTGTAAAGTCCCTCTGCGTCGTTCAATATCGGGAAATTGAATGCGAAATCTCCGGTGGTGAGTATCGGGTTGCCGTCCCTGCATGTTCCGAGGACATTGCGGTAACCGTCAAGCTTGGTTCCGGTACCTACCATGTACGAGTTGCGGAACGCTTCGTCGTCGCCCTTGTATTCCGGCAGGCGCTGTGCGCAGTAGTGAGTGACCAGAACCTTGAAATTCTTATCTGCCATGCAGTAGAAATATCCGTCAAAGCTGTCCGCCATGTATTCGCCGAGGTTGGTCATGATGTACTTTTCGAGAACCGTCATATCGGAGAAGTCAGCAGGGTGCTTTGTGGTATCCATCAGCCTGTCAAGGTAATTGTCGATATGAACGCCGACTATGCCCGACTTGGGGTCGAACTTTGCTTCTATGAAAAGGTACTTATCATTGAGCGTGTTCGCGCCGTTCTTGTATTCGATGAACTTTGTATCCGCGCTCTCATAGTCAACAATGGAGCGCTCCGTTAGCTGCGCGCGGGTGAGCGCCAGCTGGCTCGCCGTGAAGAACGACTCTGCATTGGAGTTTGCGGACAGAACGTCCTCGGTGTTGCCGTTAAGGGAACCTACAAGTATCACTGCCATGAGCACAGCCGCAATGCCGATAACTACAACAAGCTCAACGAGCGTGAAGCCCTTTCTTCCTTTTAATCTGTGAAGGTGTTTTATCATACGATTTCCTGCCTTTCATAAATTATATCACTTACGGTTGGGGTCGTGGGAGCTTATGTCAACACCGAAATCTATGACCGCCTGCGGGACTTCGTCCGTCAGACCTGCATAGTATGCGGTAACCGGCGATAAAATGCCGTTTACCTCGCCATAAAACGGCTGGTCTGCTTCCACATCATAATCTCTCACCATAATATCATCAGGATAATTTTCTTTCATATAACCCAGCATGCCGCTGTTAACGCCGTACAGACATGTTCCCGGTGAACCTGTTTTGTAAAAATCCGGCAGTCCGTACAAATGCAGTATCTCATGAGCTAAAGTTGTAGCAGTAGCCTCATTTCCTGAATTTCCAGTCGATAGATATATGGTGTCATACGAATACTCACGGTTAAAATAACAATCCTGGGCGTATGATATCATACCTGCACTAGACGGAGTGTTGAAAAACGCAATATATATAATATTCTCCGCGCCGAATTTCTCAAGAAGCTTTTCCGACGGAACATCATTATTCATGAAATCCCACAGCAGATTATAACCATCGTTTTCCGAAAGACCAAAATCGTATCCAAGCCGCGGCTCATCTATGTCAAAGCACAACTCGGGATACTGCTCCCAGTCCCAGATGAATTCAGCGGACTTCCCATAATCAGCCGCCCTGTCAGTCAGCCATGATACTGCCATGCCAAGATTCTGACGGTATTTTTCCTTAAGGTCGTCATGACCTTTCCAGGTCTGGGACTCACCATTTATGTATAGCGAAACGCAGACCGTCTTTCCGTCAAGGTTCTCCGCCGTGCCGTAGTCGCCCCTGTAATAGTTCAGCGGATACTTTATCTTGAACACTTTCCACAATGGATAATAATTGTTGACGGAAAACAGCACATACACCGCCGCCGCTATAAGAGCAGCGACAGAACCGATGACAAGAAGCTTTCTTTTCATCTGTCCTCCAAATTAATGTTATTAATAAAAGGCACCGAACAAATGCCCTTTATTAATAACATTAATCCCCGACGGCTTGCGCCGCCGAGGATAATGATATCAATTGTTAGCTACTCTATCAGGTAGTAGGTGTAGGTGTAGTAGTAGAAGATGTGCCTAAAGTAAGAACAGGGCAAGTACCAATGATGGTATTGTTCTTTACGCCAGCCTTGCCTTCGAATGCGGTAGAGCTGCCCTTTGTGAAGTCAGCTGCGCTCGGGAAAGAAACGCCAGAAGGAGCAGAAGTTGTACCCTCGATAACAGCAGCGCCTACAACCTTACCAGACTTGATATAAACTACTGCAACAGCAGTCTTGAGGTCGGACAGGGAATCAGCGATGTAAGCGATGTACTGGGTATCCTTGTTTGCCTGACCGCTTGCGCTTGCATTAGTAGTATCAAACTGAGAGCCCCAGTGATCAGCCTTATCAAGCCAGTTGGTGTTGGCTGTAGCTGTAGATGTAGAAGTGGAACCAGAGCCAGCAGAAGTAGTAGCAGTATGAGTGCCCATATGCCAAACACCCTTGTCTGCATAGAAGTTAACTGTTACATCAGTAGCAACGAAAGATGCCTTAGCAGCGTCCATCTTGGTAAGGAACTCTGTGGTTCTGTCCTTGATCTGCTGTGCAGTGGAGTTGGAGGAAGTAATTCTGGAATCCTGAACTACGCCCAGCATGGTGGGAACGAGAATAGCAGCAAGTACGCCGATGATAGCGATTACTACTACGAGCTCTACGAGTGTAAAGCCCTTCTTGGCCTTGAGAGCCTGAAGCTTCTTTATCATTGTAAAGACCTCCTGTAATGAAAAAAATTTGTTTATGTATAACCCCAGCGGAGTTACATCCATGTTAATTCTGCATTGGAGCTATGCTCCTTTGCTGTAATCACATTATATCCTATCGGATTAAAAATTGCAAGAGTTTTTTCAAAATATTTGCAATGCAAGGGCAAATTCGTTTAAAATATGCTATTTCTTTAAGGACTTTTTGTGCAAATTATGTGAAAATCTTGTGTAACAAACAACGCACGTTACACAACACATCAATCAGCAGGCAAAATCAGCACCGGGGACGTGCCAACGACATAATTCCCCGCGGTGATCCCCGCTTTCTGCGCGCCGCCGAAGTCGTATTCGCCATTTGTAAAGTCCTCCGGCAAAGGCATTACATCGGCTTTCTGCGAGGTATCCATAACCACCGCCGCGCCGATTATCCTGCCGT
>CAKSHG010000232.1 GCA_934456315.1 uncultured Oscillospiraceae bacterium
CATTTTTCATAGGGGTTTTTAGAGGTTACCATATTCTTATCATGTAGACATATCAATTCGATCCAACAATAAAAAAGAGGACGGCAGATGTCGTCCTCTCTGTTTGTACCGCGTCAGTCCGGGAATTCCGAAAGCTCCCTGATGAACACGTCGGCGAACTGCGATACGTCCCCGCGCGGAGCCGTGTTCGGGTCGTAGATGCCTATCACCCGGAACCCCGCGTTATGAGCAGTTTCGGCACAGTAAGCGGAATCCTCGACCACGGTGCATTCGGAAACCGGAGCGCCCAGCCGCTCCGCCGCCTGTAGGAATATATCCGGCTTGTCCTTATGCGCGCCGGCTTCGGTGCAGTCGAGGTAGAACCGGAAGAACCTGTCCAGCCTGAACTTCTTCATGAATGGCTCGGATACCCAGCGGTCGGTCGCACTCGCGATGCACATCACCGCTCCGGCGGAGTTGAGCCGTTCCAGAAGCTCCAGCGCTCCGGGGCGCGGCTGAATTATCTCCGCGTACTTTTCTTTCATCGCAAGCCGCACCTGCTGCATGCGTTCCCTGTCGCAGCGCTCGTCCTCGCGGAAACTGCCGTACCAATAGCCCATGCTGTCCGCGAGGGTACCGTCCAGGTCGAATATGTAGTTTTTCATAGCGTTCTTCCTTTATTCTATAATCCCGTAGTTCAGCTTTAAAATCAGCACCCGCGTGACCGCTTCGTCGATTCTCTCTGCGGGTATCTCGCCGGATACCACCGCCGCGGTCAGCGCTTCCGCAGCCGCAGCGTAATCAGTGCAGCACAGCATGTCCGCTCCGGCTTTCAGCGCCGTGACTGCCGCCGCATTCTCACCGCAGTATTCGCCCACTGCGTCCATCGAGAGGTCGTCGGTCATCGCGGCTCCGGCGAAGCCCTGTTCCCGCAGGAACGCGTACATCTTTCCGGAGAGCGACCCCGGCAGGCTGTCGTCAATGCAGTTCACGATATTGTGCGACACCATCACCACCGGAGCGCCTGCGGATATCCCGGCGTGGAACGGCTCGAGGTCCAGTTCGTCAAGCTCGGACAGCGGGCGCTCGTCTATCGAGATACCCGTGTGGGTGTCCAGATTGTCGCCGTAGCCCGGGAAGTGCTTCAGGGCGCTTACCAGACCGTTTTCTGCGTAGCTGCTCACTGCTGCGCTGACCGCCTGCGCTACCTCCTGCGGGTCGGTGCCGTAGGCGCGGTCGTAGATGAAGTCGGTTTCGGAGCGGGGAAGGTCGCATACCGGAGCCAGGTTCATATTCAGCCCCAGCCGGCTCATCAGCCCGGATATCTCCCGCGCTTCGGAGCGCAAGGCGTCCAGACCATGCGCGAGTACCTCGGACTGGGCAGGGAACGGCTCCGCGCGGTACTGCGGGTACTTTGAGATGCGCACCACTGTGCCGCCCTCCTCGTCCGCCGCGAACAGCATTCGCAGCTTTGACGCGCCTTGTATCGCTGCGATGTCTGCGGTTATCTCCTCCGGGGTGCTGTCGCGGAAGTCCGCTCCGAACATCACATAGCCGCCGAGATGGTACTTCTGCGCTTCCGACAGCGCGTTTTTGCCCGGGTACCTCGCGAGTATCACCTGACCTGCCTTTTCTGCTGCGGTCATTCCGGAAAGTATCTCGGCTGCGCGCTGTTCAGCCGGGGAAGTGGGGTCAGTGGGGTCAGCAGGTTCAGCGGGCCTGGTTTCTTCGGCGGTTTCCGTCGGGAGTGCGCCGCCGGGATCCGTTTTTTCTGTGGAGCTTGTGACGACCGACGGCACCGGGACCTCCGCGATCCGGTCGGTGGACTGGCAGCCAGTCAGCAGTACGAACGCTCCTATTATAGAAAGCAGTAGCTTTTTCATGTGTTCGCTCCTTTCTCTTTTATTGTACAGCCTTGCGCGAAAAATGTCAAGTGATGCGGTATAGACTGGATTTATAACTGACTATAGAAATAAAGGATTAGACAAATACCTACTACTGTGATATACTTAGTACAGAAAGAAAAACACGGAGGTGCTGAAATGAAAAAGTTAAACTTCATCAAGGCAATAAAGAACACGACCGACCGAATGTGTTGCTGCTCCGCACGAATGTGCTGATAAAAAGAACCAACAGAACGATCTAACGAACAACCGAACGAAATCAACTTAAATATTTGGAGGATAAACACCATGTCAGAGAACAAGAACTACAGATTTGAAACCTTACAGCTCCACGTTGGCCAGGAGCAGCCCGACCCCGCTTCCGACGCACGCGCGGTGCCGATATACGCTACCACTTCCTACGTTTTCAAGAACTCCGCGCACGCAGCCGCACGTTTCGGTCTTGCTGACGCGGGCAACATCTACGGCAGACTCACCAACTCCACACAGGACGTATTCGAGAAGCGCATCGCAGCTCTGGAGGGCGGCGTGGCAGCACTTGCGACCGCTTCCGGCGCGGCTGCCATCACCTACACAATTCAGGCGCTTGCAAAGCAGGGCGAGAACATCGTAGCAGCAAACACCATCTACGGCGGCACCTACAACCTGCTGGAACACACCCTCCCGCTGTACGGCATAACCGCAAAGTTCGTTGACCCCTATGTTGAGGGCTCCTTCGAGGCGGCTATCGACGAGAACACCAAGGCTCTGTACGTTGAGTCCCTGGGCAACCCGAACTCCAACGTTGCGGACATCGAAACACTTGCAAAGATCGCTCACAAGCACGGTATCCCGCTGGTAGTGGACAGCACATTTGCAACTCCCTACCTGCTCCGTCCTATCGAGTACGGCGCTGATATCGTGGTACATTCCGCTACCAAGTTCATCGGCGGCCACGGCACTGCTATCGGCGGCGTCATCGTAGACAGCGGCAACTTCGACTGGAAGAAGTCCGGCAGATATGCATGGATCTCCGAGCCGAACCCCTCCTACCACGGCATCAGCTTCTCCGACGCAGTAGGCGCGGCAGCGTTCGTTACCTACATCAGGGCTATCCTCCTGCGTGACACCGGCGCGACTATCTCTCCGTTCCACGCATTCATATTCCTCCAGGGTCTGGAAACTCTCTCACTGCGCGTTGAGCGCCACGTATTCAACGCTCTCAAGGTAGTTGAGTACCTTAGCAAGCACCCGCAGGTAGAGGCTGTTCACCACCCGTCCCTCGCTTCCGAACCGACTCACGAGCTGTACAAGAAGTATTTCCCGAACGGCGGCGGCTCCATCTTCACATTCGAGGTAAAGGGCACTGCGGAGGACGCACAGAAGTTCATCGACAATCTGCCGATATTCTCTCTGCTGGCTAACGTCGCAGACGTTAAGTCCCTGGTTATCCACCCGGCTTCCACCACACACTCCCAGCTCACGGAGTCCGAGCTGCTGGAGCAGGGCATCAAGCCGAACACCATCAGACTTTCCATCGGCACAGAGCACATCGACGACCTCATCGAAGCTCTCGACACTGCATTCGCAGCTATCAAGTAATTTCCACCGTTTGCATTGGTTTTTCCTTACTGAATACTTTTCCCCGGGCGGAAGCCCGGGGAGTTTTTTTCGATAATATGATCCCGCAGC
>CAKSHG010000233.1 GCA_934456315.1 uncultured Oscillospiraceae bacterium
GTATCAGCAGATGCGATATCAGTACCCAGACCGTTCTTGAAGTCGAAGATAGGAGTGAGCTTGCTGGTGCCGTCAAGTGTTGTCTGGCTGTAGATGAAGTCGAGGTTGTAGTCTGTCCAGCCGTTCTTCTCCTTGGACTGTGCGATGGAAGCAGCAGTTGTTGCCGGGTCAAGGGAAGCAGTAACATTGCAGTCGATCCATGCAGATACGCCTGCATCATTAGTGGAGCCCTTGCACCACATCAGAGCGTCCTGCTTCATGAAGTGGTAGTACTTGTCTGCCTGCGGATCACGCGGATAAGGAACTACGCAGATCTCGTCGTCAGACCAGCCGAATCTCTGTGCGAATCTGTTCAGACCGGAATCGCCCTCGAACTCCCATGTACCGCCGTTGCCATAGAACAGGGTATCGCCCTGTGCCCATGCCTTCGGGTTAACAGACCAGCCGTTGAGCTCGTGTCTGGGGTAACGGAGGTTCTCCTTCTGGAGGGTGGAGAGCAGATCCATTGCACGCTCTACGTTAGCGTCGTACATGTTGTTGGTGATAACACCGTTTACGTTGGAAACGATAGGTGTACCGGTGGATACAACGAACTCGTTCTCGGGGTTGTAGCCGTCGATGGTGTACTTGTTGTCGCCGGACTTCTGGAACTCTCTAGCCATCTCGAGGAATGCGTCCCAGGTCCACTCGTCGTTCTCAAACAGGGTTCTCGGATCCTGGAGGCCAGCGCCCTCAACTACGCTCTTTCTGTAGTAAAGCAGGGAGTCGAAGGAGATCTCATAGATAGCGCAGTAATATCTGCCGTTCAGCTGGAACTGGTCCATAACATCTCTTGCACCGTCCCACTTGGAGCTGGTCAGGTCGATGATCTTGTCAACAGGCTGATATCTGCCCTTCAGAACGCCGTACGGGAAGTCGCGGATCTCGAACGGGAACAGGTCAGGGGAATCACCGGACTGGATAGCTGTAGCAAGCTTGTCGTAGCGCTCGCCGTATGCTACGTTGATGTACTCGAAGATTCTACCCTCGCGGGAAGGATCGTCACCGGTAGCAGGAATGCCATAAGCCTTCTTGAACAGCTCTGCTGCTGCGGTGGTTTCGTCGATATCCCACCAAGCCATCCACTTGATACGCTTGTCGACCTTGAGGTCGGGATTATCGAGGCTTGCTGCCGCGCCCTCAACTGCTTCCTGAACAGCGGGGTCAGTGTCATAGGTAGTGGTTACCAGAGAAGTGGTAACTGCTGCGTTGTTGTTTGTGCTGGGAGCTGCGCCGTTGCTAGTGCCTGCTCCGCTGGGAGCTGCGGTTTCCTCATCGCACGCGGTGAGGGAGAGAACCATAGCAGAAGCAAGAACAGCGGCTGCTGCGCGCTTAAACTTGTTCATGGGTAGACCTCCATTTAGTTAAGTAAAATAAACAAGGGACAAAGTTTTTCTGTCATATACTATTATACCGTAAACTCTGTGATAATTCAATATTAATTTTAGATAATTTCATCACATGTTCTTTGTGCAAAATCGCACAGAAAAGGGTTATAATTTACTTAAAAAAATGCTTATTTTCCTAAAAAAACAAGTCCCGCGTCTGCATTGGACGCGGGACAGGATCACTTGAATTCGTATCAGAATGCGCCCTCGGACGCTTGGGGTCACAGCTTTGCTATAGCGTCGTTAAGCTCGTTGATACGGGTGTCGATGGTGGCGAAATTCTCCTCGCGGAGCTGGGTGTAGGTCTTTTCGCCGGTGAGGAACACAGTCTTGGTGAGGGACTCTACCGGGGATTCAGACTTACCGGCGTCAGCAATATCGGTTCCAATACCGTTCTTGAAATCGAAGATAGGAGTGAGCTTGCTGGTGCCGTCGAGCGTGGTCTGGCTATAGATGAAGTCGAGGTTGTAGTCTGTCCAGCCGAACTTGTCCTTGCTCTGCTGCTTGGAGGCAGCTGTGGTAGCGGGGTCGAGGGAAGCGGTAACTGCGCAGTCAATCCATGCAGCAACGCCCGCGTCGTTAGTGGAGCCCTTGCACCACATCAGAGCGTCCTGCTTCATGAAGTGGTAGTACTTGTCTGCCTGCGGGTCGCGGGGGTAAGGAACTACGCATATCTCGTCGTCAGACCAGCCGAAGCGCTGACCGAACTTGCCGAGGGTTTCCTCAAATTCCCATGTGCCGCCGTTGCCGTAGAACAGGATATCGCCCTGCGCCCACGCCTTGGGGTTAACGGACCAGCCGTTGAGCTCGTGGAGCGGATAGCGGAGGTTCTCCTTCTGGAGTGTGGAGAGCAGCTCCATAACGCGCTCTACGTTTGCGTTATTCATATTGTTGACGAGCTTCGTGCCGTCGTTCGCGATGATAGGCGTACCGGTGGAAACAACGAACTCGTTCTCGGGGTTATAGCCCTCGATGACGTACTTGCCGTCGCCGGACTGCTGGAACTGTCTTGCCATATCCAGGAAAGTGTCCCAGGTCCATTCGTCGTTCTCAAACAGCGTGCGGGGATCCTTAAGACCTGCTCCCTCGACGATGCTCTTGCGGTAATACAGGAACGAATCGAAGGATATCTCATAAATAGCGCAGTAGTATCTGCCGTTCAGGCGGAACTGGTCGAGGACGTCGCGGGCACCGTCCCACTTGGAGCCCTCAAGGTTCAGGATAGTGTCGACAGGCTGGTATCTTCCCTTGATAACGCCGTACGGGAAGTCGCGTATCTCGAACGGGAACAGGTCGGGGGAATCGCCGGACTGGATAGCCGTAGCGAGCTTATCGTAACGGTCGCCGTAGGCTACGTTGATGTACTCGAATATCCTGCCCTCGCGGGAGGGGTCGTCGCCGGACTTGGGGATACCGTATACGCTCTTGAACATCTCGGCTGTCGCGGTGGTTTCGTCGATATCCCACCACGCCATCCACTTGAGGCGTTTGTCGACCACAAGGTCGGGGTTGTCGAGACTCGCGGACGCCTCCTTGGCGGCGTCAATGACAGCCTGGTCGGTGTCGTAGGTGGTGGTCACCAGCGGAGTGGTGACTACTGCGTTGGCGTTGGCGTTAGGAGCCGTGTTGCTTGCGCCGGCGTTGCTGCCGGAAACAGCGCTCTCCTCGTCGCAGGCGGTCAGCGACAGGATCATTCCTGCTGCAAGGACGCCGGCAGCGGCTTTCTTGAAGTTGATCATCGTTATTTCCTCCATAGTTTCCGGAAGTCTCCGGAATTCCTGAATCGGGACCGATTTCCCATTGCCTTTATTATAACCCTTTTTCCAGCCTGTGTCAATGTGTTGATTTGATGAAAAAATATATTTTAATTGTGAATATTAAATAAGTTCGCTTAGGAGTAATACTTATATTTAGGTAATTTAGCTCATTCCTGCTGTAGTCTGCCACGCAAAACGCAAAAAATTGACAAGCAAAATGCAAAAAATCCGCCAGAAAAAACACAACTCTGGCGGATTAAAATTATATTTAAACGGCTCTATAAAGCCATTTAATGAAAGTGAATCAACGTTCAAGCCCGGAAATATGCTGAAAAG
>CAKSHG010000234.1 GCA_934456315.1 uncultured Oscillospiraceae bacterium
TCGGAAATGCGCTGCTCCAGCTGCTTCACCGGGTACAGCTCCCGGAAATACTCCGCGAGGGAGCTCTCCATGCTCTCGCACTGGCTGAACCAATCGCAGAGCATATTGGTTTCCCGCAGGATATCCGCAACGTCGAGCAGCTCCCGGAAAGACAGCGCCGAGCCGCTCTTGCAGCGCCTCAGCGACATGCTGAGGTCCTTTATCTTGCGGAAACGCGGCGTACCGAACTTGGCGCTTAATTTAAAAGCATCGTCGGTCTTTCTAAGCTCGGTGCGTATTTCGTCCTCGTCGAACGAGGGCTTGAGCTTCAGCGCCCTGTCGCGGCAGGCGTCGCTGTAGGTCTGCTCTGCGAGCAGCTCCAGTATCTTGTCCAGTTCTAGTTTTTTGTAGTATTTGTTCATTATCTCACCTTTTAAATCTATCTACGGTTCGAATGGTTTTACACAGGTGATTTTATTATAACCCCAAATCGCTGAAATGTCAACTCTTATGCGGAATACGGCGTTTTTTACTCCAGATCCAGGATTTTCGCCTATCGTATTGAAAAATCCCGTAGTTTGTGGTACAATGGTTTTATATTCAGGGTTTCTTCAGAATAGTTCAGCGGAGGGAAAAATATAATGTATAAATACGAAACTCATCTCCATACCCGGGAGGGAAGCGCCTGCGCGTCCGCTCCGGCTGCGGATATGGCAAGAGCGCATAAGGCAGCGGGCTACGACGGCATATTCGTCACCGACCACTTCTTCAACGCGAACACCGCAGTCCCCCGGGATCTTCCCTGGGAGGAGCGCGTTGACCGCTACTTCCTCGGCTACGAGCATGCAAAGGAGGTCGGAGATGAGATCGGGCTGAAAGTCTGGTTCGGCTGCGAATTCACCGTCTACAACGCGGATTTTCTCATCTACGGCATGGAAAAGGACTGGATGAAGGCAAACGAGGAACTACTCATGCATACGGACGAGCGCGTGCTTTTCAGCAAGCTGCGCGGCGAGCTCGACTGCTTCATCGTCCACGCTCACCCGTTCCGCTATGATTCCTATATCCACCACATCAGCCTGTATCCCTACGACGTTGACGCAGTTGAAACGATAAATGCCAGCCACGACCCGCGCAAGCTCTACAACGAGCGCGCAAAGCTCTACGCCGACAGCTACGGTCTGATAAAGACCGGCGGCTCCGACAGCCATCACCTTGACAAGCTCTTCGGCGGCGGGATAGACGTCCCCGAGCCGATAAACTGCCCTGCGGACTACCACCGACTGCTCATGGAGGGAAAGGTATATCCGCGTGAAAGGACCCTGCCTGTCTGACCGGACAGCATTTGGTAAAAAAAATGAACGAATCATTACACCTGTTCCTCGCAAAGCGCGAAAACAACCCGCTGCGCAGCCACATCATAGTGAACACCAGGCAATGCAAGCACTTCCCCGGCGACCCTGTACGCTCAATGGCGCTCATGGGGGAGCTCGGCAGGAAGCTGGCACAGGACGGCAGAGCCGACAAGCCTACAGTCGTCATCGCGTTCGCCGAAACCGCCACTGCCATCGGCGCAGTAGTTTCGGGATTCTTCCACGACTGCTTCTTCGTGACGACCACCCGGGAAAGGCTCCCTGACTGGACGACTGCGATAGGCTTCGCGGAACACCACAGCCATGCCCCGCAGCACTACCTCTGCGTCCGCGACGAGGATATTTTCCGCAGCGCCGCGCAGGTCATACTGGTGGACGATGAATTCACCACCGGCAGAACTGCGGTGAACCTTATCCGTGCGCTGGACGGCTGCCTTGCCCCGCAGTGCAGTATTTACGCTGCTGCGCTTGCCGCTACCCGGGAAAGTGCGGAAAACTTACGGCTTGCCGGGATAACTCCGGTATTCCTGAACTCCGCAGACGGTATTGCGAACTGCTCCTCTCCGGGCGAACCGCTCCCCGACTGCGTCATAACTCCCCGCCAGCCGGACAGTATCTCCTGCGTCAATTCGATTTACGACCCCAGGCTCGGAGTACGCTCTGACAGCTACCTTGCGGAGGTCCGCAGCTTCTGCTCCCGCATTGCCGGAGGCATCTCCGCAGACGGCACTATCGAGATAATCGGCACGGAGGAATTCTGCTACCCTGCGCTGCTCCTCGGGAAGATCCTGACGGAAAGGTACCGCGTAGTCGTCCACGGCTCCACCAGAAGTCCCATGCTGCCGTTCAGCAGCGACCGGAACGGCTTCGCAGAGCCATCGCCCGGGGAATATCCCATAGTAAGCCGCGCTGCATTCCGCAGCGTTTACGACCCGGAGCGCCGGGTGTACCTCTACAACAGCAGTCCCTGCGCGCTCTCCATTATCCTGACCGACGCGTACCCGCCCGACCCTGCGGCGCTCAATGAACTCTGCGGAGCAGCCGGCGGCGAAAAGATCCAAGTGGTGTGCTGGCACGGGAAAAAGCTCCCGACCTCCTACCGGCCGGAGGACGCGGAGCTGCTGCTGACCGACATCACCGGAAAGCTCCCGCCCCTCCCCGCAAAGGAACGCGAACCGCTGATACAGAGCGGTATACACTACAGTGAACTGCTCCCGGCGGAATACCGCCCCTCCGACGCGTACTTCCGCGAGTACGAAAACGGGCTGAAGCTCTGGGCAAAACCCAACGCGGACGCAGTGCGCACCGTTGCGGAAACCATCTGGGCGGAAAAAGGCAGACGTGCCGTCCTGGTGTCGCTCGCCCGGGCAGGGACCCCCGCCGGAGTGCTGATAAAGCGCTATATCCGGAAGAAATACGGCGTTTCCCTGCCGCACTATTCCATTTCGATAATCGTCGGGCGCGGAATAGACCGCCGCGCGATGGAGTATATCCTTGCGCGCCACCCGGCAGAAAGCATACAGTTCATCGACGGCTGGACCGGAAAGGGAATGATAACGCGCACACTGCGCAGCGCGCTGGAACAGTTCCCGCTGTATGAATACGGCATCGGGCGTGACAAGCTCGACCGCCTGTGCGAAATAGCCGTGCTTGCCGACCCGGCGGGGCTTTGCAGGCTGTGCGGAACTCACGACGACCTGTTTATCCCCTGTGCCTGCCTGAACAGCGTTGTTTCCGGGCTTTTCAGCAGAACTGTTCTGAAAAGCGGCGTGATACAGCCCGATGAATTCCACGGCGCGGCATATTTCGGAGAGCTTGCTCCCCTTGACCGCACCTACGAATTCATTGCAGCCATAGAAAGCGAAATGACTTACGGAGAAGCGCAGCTCCCGCCGACCGCCTCCGGAAGCGGTCTTTATGAAACGCGGCAGATAGCCGGGGAATTCGGTATCGCGGACATCAAGCTCGTAAAGCCCGGAATCGGTGAAACCACCCGCGTACTGCTGCGGCGCATTCCGGAGCTGATACTGCTCCGCGACCCGGAGAGTCCTCTCACCCGCCACATCGCCGAGCTTGCCCGGGAAAAGGGCGTGGAAGTGCGGCAGTACCCGCTGAAATGCTACGAAGCCTGCGGCATCATCAA
>CAKSHG010000235.1 GCA_934456315.1 uncultured Oscillospiraceae bacterium
AGCCGTAAATTCCGCAGCAGCAGGTAGTTATCGTCGACCGTGCTGAACACATGCCGGCTGCTGCCGCTGATTATCTCATTTATATACTCCCCTGCCTGGCGGTAGAATTCGTCCTCGTAGTGGACGATGTGAGCGCCGCCCAGCGGGAAGCTGTCCGAAGCGTAGAAGTGCTTTGAAATGTCGATGACATAGCACCCCGTAACGCTCGCGAAGCGTTCCTCGCACAGGGAGATGAACTTTTTCTTTATCTCGAACATTCCGTCGTCCTCGAGCATTTTCAGCCGATTGTCAAGGTCGATATACCTGTCCTTCGGCTCGGTCTTGAGGAGGATAATGTTCTCGCCGTACTTTTCCAGTATCATCTTCGCAAAGCGGGTCATGTTGTCGAAGCAGTACTTCATGTCGCGCTTTTCAAAGAGGTAGCATTCCCTGCATTCCTTCTGGATACCCTTGTAGAAATCCATGCGGCAGATGAAGTCGTCTATCTCGAACAGCCCGCCGTTGTAGTCCGCCATGCGGCATATCAGGTCGTACATATCCAGCAGGATCCAGCGGGATTCGCTGCCCTTGATGTCCGCGTCGCCGCTGCGCAGGAACGAATCCCGCAGCGTGCGCCTGCGCCACTTGTTCCCGCAGAAAGCCTCCGCGCCCTCGGGGAACTCCGCCTTTATCGGCGGCTCGAACGCAAGTATCGGAGCCTGCTTGAAAATATACGTCCCGATGTGCGCGTCCTTGCAGCGGTTCGCGGATTCCCTCGAAACGCAGCTCCCCCAGATGTCCAGGGTCATGCGGTTGAGGGACGCGGCGTAGCGCTTTATCTGCGGCTTGCCGCGCAGCAGGAACGCAAGCTCCGCGCTCTTTTCGTCAACGGAAGCGCCGATGTCCGCCGACAGCAGCCGCACCATCTTCTTGAGGATATTGTACTTCCCGCGGAACGCAGGCTCGAAGAACTCGTAGGACCTGTCAAGGTGACCGTTCAGCAGCGCGTTGATTATCTCCGCTGCCCTTACGACCTCATCGGCTCCGGGGTCACTCGCGAAAAACTCCCGCACGGAGGAAAGCTCGCTGTTCCCGGCGCGCTTCAGCTGCATTATGCGGCTGCCGTTCCTCGCGGCGAACTCCACCGAGGTGTACGCTATGAGCAGGTCAGCGGCGCAGTTCATGTCAAGCAGCCAGCTCTGGTAGGACCGCGCGGTCATGTTGCGGTAGTACTTCATAACGCGCTCGAACCATATCTGCTCGTCCGGCACGCAGACTCCCGTCCTGCCATCGCCTGCGCAGAGCTGCCTTGCAGCCCGGTAGCAGTCGAGATAGTAGTCCCGCTCGAAATCCCTGCCCTCCCCGCCGGACATGAAGTATTCAGCGGAAAGGTCGACGGTCAGCGGCGAAACTATGCTGATGAAATAGTCCTCCATCGCATGCATGGTACGGTTGATGTTGCTGCGCAGCGTAGTGTTGCGAAGCTCCGAATGCTCTGCGGAACGGTTCGTCAGCCTGTGCCGGAACAGCATTATCCTGTCCCGGGTAACGGCGGAAAGCAGCTGCTCTGCGTAGCGCTTTACGAGCGGCTTCCAGATGTTCTCGCCGAACGGCGGGTTCACCTTCGTGAACTTCTCGCGGTTCACGGTGAAGTACGCCAGCTGCCGGAACGCCCTGCTGTCCGTAAAGCAGCAGAATTCCTCCCCGGGAGCGGTATTCGTTTTCCACACCGCGATGGACGCCGCCGCGAAGAAATCCACTGCGACGTAATCCGGCGCGGAAGCCCTTACAGTATCCGCGAGATTCTTGCTCATATCCATCCGCAGGCGCTCGTCCGCGCTGTCCGGGCAGGCTCCCTCCGGAGCCGCCTGCCTGCAGCCGAGGGATATCTGCGACAGCCGCAGCCCTGACTTATCCAGCCGGAAATCCGTGCCCTGCGTGAATATCCTCCCGAGCATAGGCGAGCCGCTAAGGAACACCTTCGAGCGGTAGGGGAAGCAGTTGACGCGCTTCCCGAGCACCTCCTTCGTGCGCTGGAGGGACGCCCGGCTTTCGGCGCTGTGCGGAGGGCTGACAGGGACTATCTCGGCGCCCCATTCCCTGTCCTCCGTCATGCAGGGAATGCAGGAGCATTTCGCAGAAACGCCGTCCGCGGTACGGGTCAGCTCCACGCGGAGTATCGCGCTGTCGCGGTTTCCGCTAAGCTCCGACATGGTGGTCAGGAAGTTTCCGAGGGAGTAGGCGCAGGGGACTATTCTGCCGTCCGCCGCGCCGATGAGGCTGAAACGCTGCACCATGTGCGGGTGGGAGCCTACGATGAGGTCAGCTCCGGCGTCCGCCATGAACTGCGCCTCCTCGGTCTGGTCTTTCCTGACCCTCGGGGAATTCATGCTTCCCCAGTGCTGGAAAGCGACGATGTACTCCGCGCCCATGCTCCGCGCGCCGTTCACAAGCTCGGTGAAGTACTCGCGGCCGTAGACCCCGGTGGGGTTCACGAAGCCGCTTTTGGAAAGGTCCCAGCCGGTGTTGTTGGTTATCATGGTGGTAGCGATGAGCGCCACCTTTATCCCCTTGACGTCCACGATGACCGGAGCGTTGCCCATGCTGCCGATATTGAGCATACCGCAGCGGCGGACCTCCGCGTCGACGGCTTTCAGCCCCTCGACGCCGCAGTCGGAATTGTGGTTGTTCGCGGTGACGACCCCGCTGAAGCCGACGGCGGCGACCGCAGAGATGAACGTAGACGGCGAGTTGCAGTTAGGCGCGCCGGTCAGCAGCCGGAGCTGCTCGAACTCGAACGGAGCGCGGTCGATACTGGTGGTTTCCAGAACGCCTGCGGAAAAATCCGCCTCCGAGAGGATACCCCTCACCCGCCTGAACGAGTCGAAGTAGTCGTGCTGATGTCCGGCGGCGATGCGCTGGTGCTTCACCGCGCACATGATGTCCCCGGTGAACATCATGACCGCCTTTTCGCGGCGCACGGAAAGGCTCCGCCCGACCTCCACGCGGGTGACGAACGTCTGCCGGTTCTCGGAGGTTATCGTGATATTCGCGGTGCCGTTCGACTTTCCGGTTATCTGCCCGAGGGAGTCCACCGGGACTATCTCCGGTGCGTCCGAGGAAAACGAAGCCTGCGGGACGCGGTTAGCCTCCTCCCAGAAAAGCTGCGCGGTTTCGCCCAGGTCCAGGCACACCACCTTCTGCGCGGTGAGCTTGAGCGAGATGGGAACGAAGCGGACTTTCTGCGAGCGCTCGCCGGGCACTTCCCTGCCGTCCTTTACAGAATAGGCGCAGACCTCCGCGAAATATTCCTTTCCGTTGGTGAATCCGAGTATGACCCTCGTGCAGCCCTGCGCGTAGCGCGTCTTTATCACCTTATCCGGGTCGCTGCCGTCGTAGAAATACATTCTGTAGCCGTCCGCGCCCTTTACCTCGTCCCATGTGAGCTGGGCGCACTTATCCTTGCCGACTACCCTGAAATTCTGCGGTGCCTTTAAAACCTGTGCCAT
>CAKSHG010000236.1 GCA_934456315.1 uncultured Oscillospiraceae bacterium
CCTGCAGACCGCAGCGACCTGCCGACAGCACAGGACATGGTGGAAACCATCGCCGCGCACGCCGAGGAATGCGTCGGCATGGCTGCCAACATGATAGGCGTGCTGAAGCGCATTATCGTTTTCCAGGACGGCAACAAATACGTTGTGATGCTGAATCCCGAGGTAAAGTGGGCAAGCCCGGAAACCTACACCATCAAGGAGGGCTGCCTTTGCCACGAAGGCGCGCAGGACGTGACCCGGCATGCAGCGATAGAAGTGGAGTTCCAGGACCTCCGCATGAACAAATGCCGCAGGAAGTACGACGGCATAACCGCCGAGATAATCCAGCACGAGCTTGACCATCTTGAAGGGATCCTGATATGAATTTTGACATCGCTCGCATTACTGACCGTCCGGACCTTGCGCCGAATGTGTGCGCAGTTTTCACCGAGCCGGATTTCCGCTGCAAAGGCCTTGCCGGAAAGCTGCTGGATTTCGCCTGCGGCGATATGAAGCAGCATGGTATCGACACGCTGTACCTCCTGACGAACCACGATTCGTTCTACGAACGCTACGGCTGGGAGTACCTCTGCCCGGCAACGCAGAAGGGCGACGAAAAGCCGTCCAGAATGTACATTCATAAGTCATGACGGAATTTGAACTCAACGGTTTCGCCTGCCGCGCGGAAGGCTCCGGAGATACGCTGGTGCTCCTGTTCAGCGGATATCACGAGCAGCTTTTCCGTGAAGTGCGCGGGCTTGTCCCGGACAGCTCCTGCGTCCTTGCGGAATTCGGGCAGATTGACTGGGACAGGGACTATTCCCCCTGGGAGGCTTCCGCAGGGGAGCGGCATTTCAGCGGAGGCGCAGACCGTCTGCTGGAGTTCCTGCCGGGGCTTATCGGCGGGCTTGAACGGCGATATGGGGAATTCCGGAGGGCGTTCCTCTGTGGATACTCACTGGGCGGGCTGTTCGCGCTGTATGCGGACGCACTCTGGACCGAGCCGCGTCTGCGCGGTGCGGCGAGCTGCTCCGGCTCGGCATGGTTCCCGGGTTGGACGGAGTTCCAGAAGCTCCACCCGCTGAAAGGGCGAATATTCCTAAGCCTGGGCGGCAAAGAAAAAAACTCCCCCGACCCGCTGATGGCGCAGGTAGAGCAGGCTACAGCCGAAGTAAAGCGCCTCGCGGAGCGCTCCCCGGGAGTCCCGGAAGCGGTATTCGTCCACGAGCCCGGAGGGCATTTCAGCAAGGTTCCCCAGCGCCTGGCGAGGGGGATAAACTGGCTTATTGAATAGAAAAAAACGCGATCAGAATTCTCTGACCGCGTTTTTAATTATTCAGCGTTTACCATGGACACGCTGAATAAAGCGAAGCGTAACAAAATCAGACGCGTGAGTGCGCCCGTTTGAACGGGTCGATTTTGTTTTATTCAGCGTTTACATGAGTCACTTCAGCTCTACAACAGTAACGCCTGCTTCGCCCTCGCCGTAGGCTCCCTGGCGGTAGCTCTTGACCGCCGGGTTTGTCTTGAGCGCCTGCTGGACAGCCGCCCGGAGCGCTCCGGTGCCCTTTCCATGGATTATTATAACGCTGCTGATACCGCTAAGCTGCGCACTGTCGATGAATCTCTCCATCTCCAGCACGCCCTCGTCAGTCATCATACCGCGGATATCCAGCTCCATGCCGCCCCGGCGGGTCATGTTGGAGGTCACCTGCTTCTTCACGCTGCCGCCGACTGATTTCTGCGGCTGCTGCTTTTTCTTGTTGTCGACCAGGCGCAGATTCTTCTGATTGGTCTTTATCTTCATCATGCCGACCTGAACGTAGCAGGTGCCGGACATGTTCGGCACCGTCATCAGCACGCCCTCTTTCTTCGTGTCGGCGAGCATTACCGTGTCGCCTGCCTTGAGCGGGCGCGGAAGTACATAGTTTTCAGCACGGCGCTCTACAACAGGATTCGCGTCGTCCTGCATCTTGTTGAGTGCGCTGTTCGTCCTGCCCTTGGCTGCGCTAAGCCCCTGCCGGAGCGCTTCCTTGTCCTTGGCTTTCTTGAGCTCCTCAAGCTCGTTCAAAAGCTGATTGGAACGGTAGCGCGTTTCCTCCACGATGGAAAGGGCACGCTGTCTTGCGGATTCCAGTTCCTTTTCTTTCTGCTGCTCCAGCTCGGAGAGCTTCTGCTTCAGCTCACTTTCAGTGAGCTTGGCGTTGCGCGCAGATACGGCTGCGCTTTCCTTGAGCGCTTCCAGCTCCTGGCGGGATTTCTCGAGCGCGTCCACGACCTGCTCGAACCGCTTGTTCTCGGTGCTGACCAGCTCCTTTGCGCGCTCTATCACCTCGTCCGGCATTCCCAGGCGCTGGGATATCGCGAATGCATTGGATTTTCCGGGAACGCCCACAATGAGCCGATAGGTCGGCTTCAGCGTGTTCACGTCAAACTCGCAGGAGGCGTTCTCAACGCCATCGGTCTGCAACGCGAACATCTTGACTTCCTGGTAGTGCGTCGTTGCGAGTACCTTCGCGTGGCGCTCCCGCAGCTCGGTCAGCACGGACACCGCAAGCGCGGCACCCTCCACCGGGTCGGTTCCGCTGCCAAGCTCGTCTATGAGCACCAGGCTGCGGTCGTCCGCCATGCCGAGTATCTTCACGACGTTCACCATGTGCGAGGAGAACGTGGACAGGCTCTGCTCAATACTCTGCTCGTCGCCGATATCGACATAGATACCTTCGAACACGCCTATCTCGGAGCCGTCCCCGGCGGGTATCATCAGACCGCACATCGTCATGAGGGTCAGAAGTCCCACGGTCTTTATCGCTACAGTCTTACCGCCGGTGTTCGGACCGGTGATTATCAGCGATTCGTATTTTCCGCCTATCTCCACGGATATCGGGACGACGCTGTCGGGATCTATCAGCGGGTGGCGCGCCTGGTTCAGCACCACGCGCGGCTCGGAAACGATGTTCGCCGCAACGCCGCGCATTTTCGCGCCGAGATTCGCCTTTGCAAAGTACAGCTCAAGTATCTGCGCAACGCGGAAATTGTTCGCGATGCTGTCGGCGTTCTCGCCGACCTGCGCGGAAAGCTCCATCGTGATACGCTCTATCTCCGCCTGCTCGCGGGATTTCAGCACGCGTATCTCGTTGTTAGCCTCGACAACGCTCATCGGCTCAATGAAGAAAGTCTGCCCGGTAGCGGAGGTATCGTGCACCAGTCCCGCGACCTCGTTCTTGTATTCGCTGCGCACCGGAACGACATACCGTCCGTCGCGCATGGTTATTATCGCTTCCTGGAGGAATTTCTGCGTGCTGCGGCTCTTTATCAGCTTGTCGAGCTGCTCGCGGATATTCATTCCCTGGCGGACTATGCGCTTTCTGATGGAGGCGAGCTCCGCGCTGGCTGCGTCGGACATCTCCTCCTCGGAGATTATGCTCTCGGAAATGCGCTGCTCCAGCTGCTTCACCGGGTACAGCTCCCGGAAATACTCCGCGAGGGAGCTCTCCATGCTCTC
>CAKSHG010000237.1 GCA_934456315.1 uncultured Oscillospiraceae bacterium
TCCTCAAACGGCTTGTAAAGCTCCTCCGGAATGCCCTCGGAGAGCCGCAGCCCCATCATGACGCGCTCATCGTAGTCGCCGGGGGAGTCATCGGTTATCTCTGCGGGCTGGCGCTCGGAGCTGATGAACGTTTCGATGTCCCGGGGCACTGCGAAGCGCTTCCCCGCGTAAAAGGAATGCGCCGCAGGACCTATCCCGAGATATTCCTCGTCACGCCAGTATTTAAGATTGTGGCGGCATTCATGACCCTCCCGGGCGAAGTTGGATATTTCGTACTGACGGAATCCATACTGTTCACACAGGCGCTGACACAGCGCGTAGAGGTCAGCCATCTGGTCGTCGTCCGCCATGTCGGAGGGCGGATTTTTCCCGAACGGCGTAGCTGGTTCAAGGGTCAGCATGTACGCGGAGATGTGCTGTATCGGGAGTTTTGCGAGCCGTTCCAGCGTGTCCGTCAGGGAATCCGCAGTCTGACCCGGAACTCCCAGCATCACGTCTGCGGAAATGCTGCCGAATCCCGCGTCGTGCGCCTGGAGTATCAGCTCCTCTGCCTGCGCGGAGTTGTGGAGCCGCCCGAGCTTTGTCAGCTCGTTATCCTGGAGCGACTGTACGCCGACTGAAATGCGGTTGATACCTGCCTGCCGCATTATGCGGAGCGTTTCCGGCGAAGCGGAGGCGGGGTTGCATTCTGCGGAAATTTCAGCGCCGGGGGAGGTGTCCACTGCGCGGAGTATCGCGGGCATGTGCTCCGCGATGAGGTTAGGAGTTCCTCCGCCGAAATACACCGTGTCGAACTGCTCCGGGTAGTATTTCAGGTTCCGCACGACTGCCGCGGCGTACTCCGCGCGAAGCTCGCCGCGCCCGGCAGTGGAGTAGAAATCGCAGTAGGGGCACTTCCTCGCACAGAACGGAACGTGGATATACAGCCCTCTGTTATTCATCGTCAAGCTTGAGCACAGCCATGAAAGCCTCCTGCGGAACTTCGACAGTACCGAACGCTCTCATGCGCTTCTTGCCCTCTTTCTGCTTTTCGAGCAGCTTCTTCTTTCGGGTGATGTCGCCGCCGTAGCACTTCGCGAGGACGTCCTTACGCAGCGCCTTGATGGTTTCGCGGGCGATTATCTTGCCGCCGACTGCCGCCTGTATCGGTATCTCGAACATCTGCCGCGGGATATGCTCCTTGAGCTTTTCTGCCATCTTGCGGGCGCGCTCGTAAGCCTTGTCGGCGTGTACGATGAACGACAGCGCGTCGATGATGTCGCCGTTGAGCAGGATATCCAGCTTGACCAGCTTTGACGGGACGAATCCCATCATTTCGTAATCGTAGCTAGCGTAGCCGCGGGTGCGGGATTTCAGCACGTCGAAGAAGTCGTAGACTATCTCGTTGAGCGGGAGCTCGTAGTGCAGGTCGACGCGGGTTTCGTCGATATATTTCATGTCGCGGAACACGCCGCGTCTGTTCTGGCACAGCTCCATGATATTCCCGACGTAATCCGACGGCGTGTAGACGTGAGCGTTTACCATAGGCTCGTATGCCTGGGCGATTTCGGAGGGGTCGGGGTAGTTGGTGGGGTTGTCTATCATCTTTACGGTGCCGTCGGTCAGCTCTATCTTGTAGACAACGGACGGGGCGGTGGTGATGATGTCGAGGTTGTATTCACGCTCGATACGCTCCTGGATTATCTCCATGTGGAGAAGTCCCAGGAATCCGCAGCGGAAGCCGAATCCCAGCGCGATGGAGGTTTCCGGCTCGAACGACAGGGAAGCGTCGTTCAGCTGGAGCTTTTCCAGCGCGTCGCGGAGGTCGACGTACTTCGCGCCGTCTGCGGGGTAGATACCGCTGAATACCATCGGGTTTACTTCGCGGTAGCCGGGCAGGGGCTTATCTGCGGGATCTTCGGCGGAGGTGACGGTGTCGCCGACCTTGGTTTCGCCGATGGACTTGATGGAAGCCGCGATGTAGCCGACCTCTCCGGCTTTCAGCCCGGAGCTGGGGACAAGCTCGGTGGCGCCCATGAATCCGGTTTCGACAACGGTGAACTCTGCGCCGGTCGCCATCATTCTGATACGGTCGCCGGGCTTGACGGAGCCTTCCTTGACCCTGATGTAGGTGATAACGCCCTTGTAGCTGTCGTAGTAGCTGTCGAATATCAGCGCCTGGAGCGGCGCTTCAGTGTCGCCCCTGGGCGCGGGGATAGACTTGACCACTGCTTCCATAACAGCGTGGATATTGATACCCATCTTCGCGGAAATTTCGGGAGCGTCCTCGGCGGGAATGCCTATGACGCTTTCGATCTCCTCCTTGACCTGCTCGGGGTGAGCGGAGGGGAGATCTATCTTGTTGATGACCGGGACGACCTCAAGGTCGTTTTCCACTGCGAGGTAGGTGTTGGCAAGGGTCTGCGCCTCGATACCCTGGGAGGCGTCGACGATGAGCAGGGCGCCCTCGCAGGCTACCAGCGAGCGGGAAACCTCGTAGTTGAAGTCGACGTGACCGGGGGTGTCGATGAGGTTGAAGATGTAGTCCTCGCCGTCGTCCGCGTGGTATTTAAGGCGTACCGCACGCGCCTTGATGGTGATGCCGCGCTCGCGCTCGATATCCATGTTGTCGAGCAGCTGCTCCTCCATATCGCGGAGGGCGACGGTCTGGGTCTGCTCAAGGATACGGTCGGCGAGGGTGGATTTGCCGTGGTCGATGTGTGCGATTATGCAGAAGTTGCGTATCTTGGAAAGATAGCTTGAATCAGCCATGTATTTTAGTTCCTTTCAGGTGGATTATTTTACTGGTCCTCAACGTATTCCGTGTCAAGGTGCCATTCCAGGCGTTCAAGAATGGTCTGGAAGTCCTCGTCGGTTTCGTAGGGCATCACGAAGCCTTTCCAGGCGTCGTTTTTCAGAAGCTGGCGCACAACGTAGAGGTCGTTCTTGCGGGAGGTCGCGCTCTCTGTATAGTCGCGCAGCGGCGCGAAAACGCCGTACTGCCCCTCCAGGCGGTAGAGAATGAACTCGCCGAACTGGTAGACTTTCAGCGCGTTGCCCTCGGCGAGGAGCTTTACGGTGGTCGTTTCCATATCCGGGGCGGATTCGTTCAGCACGAAATACACCTCGGGGACTTTCAGCAGGTGTGCGTCGTTGTGCTCGCCTGCGACGTTGTCGTAGTCAGCCTCGTTGAACGTGAATTTCTCGCTGTCGTAAACGTAGAAATACGACGAGGGGTTCTGGTAGCACTTTACGACGGTGTAGGTCGTGTCGCCGTCCTGCTTTGTGAAAACCTCGTCATGCGGCGCATAGAATATTCCGATGACGAATTTTATCCCCCACATGAAAAGTCCGGTGCACACCAGTACTATCAGCATGGGGAGTATTTTCAGGAAAGCCGCCTTTCCCTTTGACATGCCGGTGTATTCGCCGTCGGCGGGCTCCGGCGCGGGAGTTTCCACTATTTCCGGGGGCTGCTCCTCCGGGGTGATGTTGTTTTT
>CAKSHG010000238.1 GCA_934456315.1 uncultured Oscillospiraceae bacterium
GGGTAAGTGGAAGGACAAGTGCAGACTCAATGAGATTTAACACCGCAGAAGAAACTGCATAACAAAACGGGAGCATTCAGTTTAAATGCTCCCGTACTTTTTACGGATTTATCCTCTCGATTATCGCCGGGACGTCCGCAAGCGAATCTGCCTTTGCAAAGATACGCGCGGTAAGCTCCTCGTCAGGCTGCGTGAGGTCAGGCACCATCACGGTAACGCACCCCGCGTCAGACGCGCTGCGGACGCCGTTCGGGGAATCCTCCAGCGCCATGCATTCGCCCGCCGGAAGTCCCAGCTGCTGCGCCGCGTAAAGGTAGATATCCGGCTTTGGCTTGCCGCTCTCCACCATTGCAGCACAGACTATCCTGCTGAATCTGCCCAGCAGCCCCACCTGCCCGAGGTAGTCCTCCGTGCGCTGGATATCAGTCGCCGTTGCGATGGCGGCGGGTATCCCCTTGCTGTCAAGGTAATCCAGCAGCTCGGTTATCCCCGGCTTGGTTTCAAGCCCGTGCTCGGAGAGGTGCTGTTTCATCAGCTCCATGCGGCGGGAGCGTATCTTCACATAGTCGAAATCCTCGCCGAATATCCCCTGCAAATATGGTATGGCGAACTTCCGCGCAAGGGAGCGGATATTCAGCGCGTGCTCCCGCCGCATGGGGAATCCAGCCTCGTTAGCCGCCTGGCACCAGTACTTTACAAGTAGCTTTTCCGTGTCAAGAATAAGCCCGTCCATGTCAAAAATCACTGCTTTTATCATTATGTATACCTCACTTTATCAATTCCGACATATCCTCAGGAAGCGGAGCAGTCAGCGTTATCTTCTCGCCGGTCACCGGCTGGGTGAAGCTCACCTCACCACAGTGCAGCGCATGCCGCCCTACCTCTGACATGTCGCCGCCGTACATCTCGTCGCCGCACAGCGGGAACCCGACATGTGACAGGTGTACGCGTATCTGATGAGTACGCCCGGTTTCCAGCGTTACCCGCAGCAGCGGGTGAACGCTGCTCCCGCCTGCCCGCTCGTAGTGCGTCACCGCGCGCTGCCCGTCCGCAGTAACGCACCGCGTGATTATGCTGTCCCCCGCCCTGCCGATGGGCGCGTCCACGGTGTCCCCGGGAGGAGTCCCGCAGGTGACAGCATAGTAGACCTTTGAAAGCGTTCCGGACAGCACGGACGCGGCGTACTGGTTCTTTGCGCAGACGCAAAGCCCGCTGGTATTGCGGTCCAGACGATTTATCGGCCGGAACGGAAGTCCCGGGTACATTGCCGCAAAGAGGTTAGCGAGCGTGTCCCCACGATGGCGTATCGACGGGTGGACCGGCATGTACGGAGGCTTGTTGAACACCACGATATCCTCGTCCTCATATATTACCGGGGCATTCAGCGCAGCGTTCGGCTCGGCGCTTTCCGAATCGTCGGAGAGCGTAACGCACAGTTCTTCTCCGGCGCGAACCACGTCCACCGTCCGCAGGAGTTCCCCGTTCCTGGTCAGCCCGCCGGACTGCTTCAGCCGTATCAGCGCCCGACGGGAGAATCCCCTCGCTTTCAGGAAAACCTGCGCCTGCACGCCGTCAAACTCCGCCGGAACAGTCAGTTTCAGTTCCCTCATGAGCCCTGTTCTCCCTGCGACAGCGTTTTATAGTAGTATGCGAGGATAAGGTCGGTCACCCTGCCGTAGCTGCGGGTGCCGTCCGACACGCCCTGCGCCTTGATGAATCCGTCGTTCACCGCGCTGGAAGCGGTCTGGACCTCGCCCTTGAAGCTGTCGATATACTCGTTCTCGGCGGTGAAGTCCCGGCGCATTCCCTCGGTGGTGCACTCGTAGACCTCCCGCCACATGTCCTTGTCATAGGCAAACAAAGAATTCGAGCAGAACTTGAACGCGTTCATATATCCGGAATACCGGAATTCGGGGTACTCGCTGTTTATGCAGGAAAGGTACGCCAGGAAATTGCACTCGTTCTCGAAGGCTATACCCCGGGAATGCGCGCTCTCATGGCTCGCCGTGAATGGTATGGACAGGTCGGGCTGCTCGATGTTGACGTTGCATTCCGCAAGGAACGGAAAGTACATTCCGGTTATCCCGGTGTAGCTCCAGTAATAGGAGAGCTGAACAGGCTTCTGCCTGCCTATGCTGGTCCAGAGGAACGGGTATTCCTCCACCAGCTTTTCGTAGCCGCTCCCGGTCCGGGAAAGCTCGGTGTAAATGTCCTCGGTGAACTGCACGCAGCCGTTTTCGTCCTCGGTAAGGTACTCACGCTCCTGCGCGGCATGTGCCGCAAGATCCTTGCAGACTGCTGCCAGGAACTCCGCAGGCTTCGGGGCGGTGTCAAGCTCCATCAGGTTTTCCATGCTCAGGCGGTAGTAGTTAGCGCCGTGGGCGGTCATGTAGATGAACACGGCAAAGGACAGAAATCCCGCCAGGAACCGTCCTGCCTTCAGGGCAGTGCGCTTCCGGAAGCTGCTCTTTTTCATGCGGACGATGAACACAACAATAAGCGCGATGACTGCCGGAACCGCAATCACTGCGCATATCTCGGTCAGCGACAGCGGTATCAGCGAAGTCACGAACCCCACCGGAACGGTGAACGCCTTGAAAAGCCCTCGGGAAACCGCGTATTCAGTGAACTCCGGAAACATCGGCAGCAGGAAATACATAGCGACCGCCAGCACAAGCGGTATGAATATCCATACTGCTTTCAGCACGCGGCGCAGTGTGAGCCGCTTCCTGTTCCGGTCGGTATTGTCGATCATCTGCTGTTCCCCCTGCTCTGTTGATACTTCAATTATACATTACAAGGCAGGTTACGTCAAGATTCTTAAAAATATTTTATTTTTTTGAGAAAACCCCTTGACAAACATGAAAGAATGTGATAAAATATATTCGTTGCTGATGAGCAACGGACGTTGAAACTTGAGTAACCTCGATTTTCAAAAGCGGATAAAACCGCCTCGGTTTTTCCGGGAGCTTACTTCCGGTGTTTCTGGCGAGTAATATCAGAAACGATTCATACGCAGGTGTGGCGGAATTGGCAGACGCGCTAGCTTCAGGTGCTAGTGATCGCAAGGTCATGTGGGTTCAAGTCCCGTCACCTGCACCAAAGAGATAGTTCCGTGAATGGCTTTAATAAGCTGTTCACGGGATTTTTTTATTTTCGGAAAAGACGTTTGTCCATTACAAGTCCTTTATGTGTCCTTTACTGGAAATCAGCCTGCTTCCGATTTCTTATCCGAGAAATCAAGCACAGCCGCTATTGCTTCGCCTGTTCTTGCCTGAGCTTCCCGGATTGCATGAAAGTAGATATTGGTCGTTGTGCTGATATTTGAATGACCCAGCGCACTTGAAACTGTTGCTGTGTCCACCCCGGCATTGATGAGAACGGTCAAGTTGAAATGCCTGAGCGAATGGATATCGCAGAATCGCATTCCATGCCTTTCGGTAAACTCACGCTGCCATTTGTAC
>CAKSHG010000239.1 GCA_934456315.1 uncultured Oscillospiraceae bacterium
TTGATATGGGGATATTCATATTCTCCATGCTGTTCTATTTCTTGTATAAAATAACCCTCGCGTCGCTGTGGCACTACATCACAAAGCTCAACGGCTGCGCGATAAAGTACGAGAAAGCCGTCACAAGCTACCTCTACTCCATCCTCGGAAAGTACATTCCCGGAAAAGTGTTCATGTTGGCGGCACGTCTTACCTACTACAAGGAGGAGGACGCCCCGCTGTCTAAGGTCACGGTGTGCTTCTTCATTGAGAATGTCTGCACGCTGCTGGGCGCTGCAATGCTGTTTATCGTGTCGCTGCTGTTCTTCCCGAACGAGCTTCTTGAAAACTACAAGTGGGTTACTATCGCGCTGATTGTTGTATTTTTCGTATGCATTCACCCGAAAATCATCAACTTCTTCCTGCGGATACTCGGAAAGCTGTTCAAAAAAGACCTCGAGATACCAATGAAGTATTCGCAGATGTTGAAGGTCGTGCTGCTGTTCATTGGCAACTGGCTCATCGTGGGCGTAGGATTCTTCATACTGACGAAATCCATCTACCCGGCACTTGAGTACTCCGAACTGCTTTTCTGCGCAGGTATCTGGGGAGTTTCCGCGATAATGGGCATCCTCGCGATATTCGCTCCCTCGGGACTCGGCGTGCGCGAGGGGATCATTGTGGCGGGTCTGTGCCTTATAATGCCGCAGAGCGACGCAATGGTCGTATCCGTCGTGTCAAGGCTCTGGCAGACTATCCCGGAGCTTGTTCTGGTGGCGCTGGCGTTCATTTATTCCAGGATACGCAACATGTCCAGGATAAAGCTGAAAAAAGTCGGCGGGGACGACTCCCAGCCGGAACAGCTTCCTGAAAATAAAGATGAATAAAACCTGACCCCGGTCGAATCGACCGGGGTCAAAAATTTAATTTACTTGAACTGCTCGAGTATCTGCTCCTTGCGATGAAGCCCTACCAGCACTTCCTTTGTAATACCGTCCCTGATAACGACCAGCGTCGGAATGCTTTCCACGCCGAACGCGGAAGCCAGCGCGGGCTGCTCGTCCACGTTCACCTTGCCGACTTTCAGCTCCGGGTGTTCCTCCGCCAGCTCGTCAACTATCGGTGACTGCATCATGCAGGGTGCGCACCAGGAAGCCCAGAAGTCCAGCAGTACGGGCTTGTCGCTCTCTACTACCTCGGTCTTGAAGTTGTCCTTTGTTATCGTCAGTACAGCCATATTTTTTTACCTCCATTCAGGCAGATGTCCATTTAACTGGAGATGTGCTCTCCTGTCTACATTATATATCAAATTTCGAAGTTTGTCCAGTATAATTTTATTTTTGCATATTGGGACATCATTATACTTCGGGTAATATTTCCCTGGGGCGTATGTTGCACAGTTCTGACCAGTGTTCGTAAGGCTTTTTTGTTGAAAAAGCACTATTATGTAAAGTAAACAGTCGGATTTAGAAAAAACTCTTGACTATATCGGTCGATCTGTAGTAAAATATAAATGTATAGGATATGAGCGATGGCTCGTCTTTAATAAAACCAGAAACGGAGAGAATTTACAATGCAGAAGACAATCGGCGTACTTACAAGCGGCGGCGACGCTCCCGGCATGAATGCCGCAGTTCGCGCAGTTACAAGAGCTGCTATCAAAAAGGGATTCAGAGTTGTCGGCATTCGCCGCGGCTACAACGGTCTGCTCAACAATGACATGATCGAGCTCAAGGCAAGAGATGTTTCCGATATAATCCAGCGCGGCGGTACAGAGATATTCACCGCACGCTGCAAGGAGTTCAGAGAGTGGGAGTATGTTCTCAAGGCTAAGGACATCTGTGAGAGAGATAACTTCGCAGGCATCGTAGTTATCGGCGGCGACGGCTCCTTCAGAGGCGCAGCTGACCTTTCCAAGGCAGGTATACCCTGCGTAGGTCTGCCCGGAACTATCGATAACGATATCCAGTGTTCCGAGTACACCATCGGCTACGACACCGCGATGAACACCGTTATGGAGCTCGTTGACAAGCTGCGCGACACATCTCATTCCCACGAGCGCTGCGCTGTTGTTGAGGTAATGGGCAGAAACGCAGGTCACATCGCGCTGAACACCGGCGTTGCATGCGGCGCAACTGCTATCCTGGTTCCTGAGATCGAGTTCAACATGGACGACATTATCGCAAAGATCAAGAAGGGCCGCGAAACCGGCAAGGAGCAGTTCATCGTCATCGTTGCAGAGGGCGTAGGTCACACCGAGGAGATCGCTAAGAAGATCAACGAGGAAACCGGTATCGAGTCCAGAGCTACTATCCTCGGTCACGTTCAGAGAGGCGGCAGCCCCACAGTACGCGACAGAGTCGTTGCTTCCGAGATGGGTTACTACGCAGTTGAGCTGCTCGAAAAGGGCATCGGCAACCGCGTTGTCGGCATGAAGGACGGCAAGATCTACGACGTAGATATCCATGAAGCCCTTAGCATGAAGAAGCCGTTCGACAAGCGTCTGTACGACATCGCGAACGAAATCAGCTTCTGATCACCCGGTAAACCCGCGTCCGGACGGGCGCAAAGAATAAAAACTACAACACAGAGTAGGAGAACGTGCGTTAAGTGCTGCGCGGACGGAGAGTTGCCGCGCGGACGAAAGCCCATACGGGCTGCGGTACGTTCTTCGCATCTCGCTGTACATAAATCGAATATTGAGCCAGGGGCTTTATTCTGTTTGTATATGGCGAAGTTACGGAGGATAAGGTCATGGCTTTTTTTCTTAACTTCTTTGGCAATTTCAAAAAATCTGCGCAGGAGCTGAAAAGCGTTCGCTGCATCGCAGTTACGGCGGTGCTCATCGCGCTTGCCTGCATTCTGAAAACTCTGACGATACAGCCTATGCCTACGCTTAAAATAGGCTTCGCGTTCGTCGCGATAGCTTCCATCGGCATGCTGTACGGTCCTACTGTAGCCGCGCTTTCCTGCGTCGCTACGGACGTTATCGGGTACCTAATCTCCAACCAGCAGCAGGGCTTCTCGCCGCTATTCACGCTGGTCGAGGTCACCGGCGGAGTTATCTACGGCATATTCCTGTATGGCTTCGATCCTGTGAAGCCCGACCTTTCGTCGGTAAAGGGGTTCTTCGGCGGTCTGAAGTCCAATTTGCCGTCGGTGTTCCGGATAGTCGGCGCGAAGTTCACTATCAATCTTGTCTGCAATGTGTTTATGAATACGCTGTTCCTGATGATAATGGGCTACGGTATCGTTCCGGAAACATTCTGGATAAAGGTAGGAGAAAGGGTCATAAAGAATGCGGCTATGCTTCCTATTGAAGTGCTGATACTGCTGTTGGCGCTGTTCCCGATAAAGGGGGCGTACCGTTCGGTTTTCAAGAAGCACAGGCAGGGAGTTTGATAATAATCGGCGCCGGGCGCCGGGAAAGGCTCTAATATGAAAAAACTAGGTTTTATCGGCGTCGGTAACATGGGCG
>CAKSHG010000240.1 GCA_934456315.1 uncultured Oscillospiraceae bacterium
TTTCCGGTTTTCTTTATCAATTGAAATGTTTCTGCCCCTCCGGAAACGCCAGAATACTGGTCTTTGGATACGCGACAGCGGCTTTTCGTTCCAGAAATCGGACTGTGGGCGTGCAGCAATGCGCGCCTTTCAGTGTATCTTTTTTTTCAAACGATTTTGTATAATTTGAAGAAACTGTTGACTTTTTGCGGAAAATGTGATACAATTAATGGCAAATAACATGAGTTTGATTTTGGAGGATTATATGACTGAAATCAGGAATTTTTCAAAGCGGCTGTTCAGTGTAATTCTGGCGGTCTGCATGGCTCTGGCGTTTATCCCGCTGCAAACGGCGGTGACTGCGTCGGCTGCCGAAAATCAGGAGGTCGGGATACAGCTGGGCTCCGACAGCAGGGGCGAGGGCTGGACCTTTTCCGGCTCGAACAATACGCTGACCCTCGATAATTTCTACCTGTACTATACAGGAAGCTCCTCGCTGTTTTCGTTCGAGGGAAACGGCGCTGTGACTGTTGAGCTAAAGGGGCACAATTTCATCGACTTTTTCGACGCAGAGGACGGCGCTTGCGTCTTTGATTTCCCGGGTCATGATGTCGGGATAACCGGGTCGGGTATCCTTGAGATAAGCGGCAGGGACGCGATAAGCGGCGGTGACGTGTTCCTGGCTGGCGCGGACACTGTCATCACGATCGACAGCGGCTGCGTCGTCACTCCAAGGCTGATGCCCGCCGCCCCGAAGGCGACCGGATATACCACCATCAACGGCGGCTACGTTCAGGCTGAAGAACTCACCCAGCCCGACACCAGGCTGGTCGTCAACGGCGGCTATATCTACGCCGGAGCTTCCTACGGCGACGTTGAGGTCAACGGCGGCTTCGTCAACGAGTGGGACACGTTCGTTGTTGGCTCGCTGAAATTCAGTAACTGCGTTATCCAGACGTATAATATCGCCGAAGCCTGCACGGTCGAGCAGCTTGCCAACGACTCCGTGCTCGTTCTGATGGGCGATGACAACAAATGGTCTGCGACCGGTATCATGTCTGGCGTAAAGGACAACACCACTAATAAGTACTGGAGGGTTTTCTCAAAGGAATACTACTCGGGTTCGTACCAGATGAACTCGGGCGACGTGAGCGGCGTATTTGTCGCGGACGGCTCGTCTGAAGCGAGCAGCGGCGTGAACTTCTCCGGAGGAAACTACTTCGTCAACAACACCGATAAAAACCCCGCCATCACCATAAAACCCGGCGTGAAGATGTTCGACCCCAACACCGGCCATGCGACCGTTGTCGCAAGCAGCGTCAATGGCGACGGACTGCTTCTAAGCGGCGATGGAGAAATTGCAGGCGGCAACTTCTTCGGTATCGGCGGGACGGACGGCATAAAGGTCCAGGGCGCTGCAAAGCTCTCCGGCAGGAGTATCGTAGGTTATAGCAGGTCTGGCGTTGGTATTGACATTGATATCTCCAGCGGCGGCTGTATCGATGATACGCAGCTCACAGGAATCACGCAATACGGCACCGGAGCACAGATAGACAGCTGTCCCGACGCTTCCGGCTCGGCGTCCATCATCGGCTTTGTTACGGTAGTCGGCAGTGCGGGTCTGGGCGTGCTGGTCACTGGCACCACTCTGCCCGACTGCGAGATCACAAGCAAGGGAGCAAACGACACCGCGATTACTTACAGTTCAACGTTCGATTTCGACATGCGTAGCGGCTCGACAACTCCCCTCGGAGATACCTTCGACCCCAGCAAGAACTGCGCAGGCAAGGGCTGGGAGTACTACACAAGTAATTTCGGCGAGTATGAAAAGTACATGCCGGTGGTCGACCAGACTATGGCAACGGGCTCGTCCGCCGCGCTGCTGGTGCTCGACGATCTCACCTACTACACCAGGGCGGAAACTGCGGTGGAGATATCCGGCAGCAATTACAACATCGGCAATTTAATAATCCTCATCAAGGGGAATTGCACGCTGACCAGCAAAAATACTGCGCTGTATCTCGATGACAGCAGCCGTAATTATAAATTGGTAGGCGCGGACGGCAAAGCAGGTCTGTTCCTCAATGTGCCGGACGGTTCAAGGGGCGAAGCTATAACAAGATACGGCAATGGTAGTCTTACGATACAGGACCTGGAGCTCTACATGGTGGTAAACGAAAACTTCGGTATAAGCTCCAAGCAGCGGATGGTGATCCAGAACAGCGACATTACGATTTACCAGAGCAGAAACAGCGACCTGTACGCAATGCGTTCCTCGGAAAGCTCAATATATCTCATCGGCGAAAACAATTTCAATATTTATGGCGGCTGCCGCCTGGTAAGCGAGGATAAGATCTACACCTCCGTATTCAGCGAGGGAAGCAAAGCGGCGGACGATTACAACGAGCGTATCCGCAGCGGCGGCAGCATTTCCGAAATGACATTCGCCAGCGGCGAGAAGTTCTCCACCGTCGGGTTTGACTTCAACAGGGACAAATACAACGTCAGCGACGTCGAAACCAGACGGGATGGGTACTACATCACGCTGACCGACAAGGAGTCGGTCAAGCGCTTAGGCGGCGAAGCTGTCGAGGTCGATTTCAGCGACATGTTCGTCGGCGGAAACGGCGACGCTTCTGCAAGAATGAGCAGTCGTGTTTCCACTGAATTCACCGGGGACAGCTTCGATATGAGATTCGACCCTGACAGAAGCGGCGTAGTGGTCGGGACCTCCGCAAATTCGGACAATACGGTCACTGTCGGGGTACCTTATAACAATTACATCAGCGAAGGCAATGCCAATGTTATAACAGACATTCCGGAGGATATCTCCATCACCGTTCAGTACAAGTTCGACGTGGAGATACAGCCCGAGATCAGGACCGACTTCAACGCGGAGGGCGGCGACGTCACCGCTCCCGACAAGGTCGGAAAGGGCGGGGAAGCGGAAGTCACCGTAACTCCGAAGGAGGGCTGGCGCACTTCTTCCGTCACCGTCAACGGCGAGGAAGCCGCGCTGACCGATGGAAAGCTCAAACTTTCCAACATCACAGAACACCAGGATATCAAGGTAGTTTTCGAGCGCATTCCCACCTACACGGTCACCGTCACTGTCGAGGGCGCTGACAACAGCGGAAACGCAGTTGTGTCCCCCGGGACTTCCACGTTCCAGGAGGGCGAGGACGCTGTGTTCACGGTAAAGGAACTCGCTGACTATATAGTTACCGTGACCCTGGACGGCGCTCCGGTCGGGCTGACCGACGGCAAGTACACCATCAGCAATATCACCGCCAGCCACACGCTTGCGGTCAGGTACACCGAAAAGCAGGCTAAATACAGCGTTACCGTCAGCTGCGGCGAGCACGGAAAGTCCTCGTTCGGCGAGGTGACCTCCATAAAGGACGTCCCGGCGGGCACCGTGTACAACATCGAGCTGTTCCCCGACGAGGGATACCAGGTGAAGTC
>CAKSHG010000241.1 GCA_934456315.1 uncultured Oscillospiraceae bacterium
CTTTTGAAATCCGTTTTTTGCCACGGGTTTCCCGGGGCAAAAAACACTTCTATCCGCGCAAGTGCCAAGGCTTCGCTAGGCGACGACCTTGCGGTCTTACGCTAGGCGACGACCTTGCGGTCTTACGCTAGGCGACGACCTTGCAGTCTTACGCTAGGCGACGGCTACGCCTTACGCGGTACGCGCGGCGCGGATGTTCGTCGGAAAAGTCACTTTAGTGACTTTTTCGACGGTCTGAAAGCAGTGGTGACACTGCTTCTTTATGGTGAATTCAGAATGCGGTCCCAGCCTGCAAAGTTGAATTCCCGTATGCACTTCATGAATTCCCGGGCTTCATCGCAGGGTATCCCATGGGACACCACCTCGTAGACATACTGCCAGCCCGACCTGCAAACCACATGTATAAAGAAATCGCTGACCCTGCGCCCGTTTGCCGCGTATTGCTCCGCGAAAACCTTGTAGTACTTCTCCTCTATCTCGGCGAGCTTGTCGAAATAGCTTTCGTACTCCGTCCCCGCAGAGCAGCAGAAAATAAGCCGGAACGCGTCAAAGTTGTCGTAGATGTATTCGAGCACCATGTCGGTACCCTCGCCTCCCATGGCTGCGGCGGTCTGCGCGCTGCCGCATTCCGAGGCGGCGCTGATGGCGTCAAGGTACATACTCATCAGACCGTCCGCCGCCGGCTTCACCAGCGCGTTGAACAGCCCGGCTTTATCCCCGAACCTCGTATAGATGGAATTGGTGCTCACGCCGCTGTCCGCGGATATCCTCCGCAGATTCGCGTTATGGAACCCGTGTTCCAGGAACTCTTTCTTCGCGCTTTCAAGCAGCGCCTCGGTAACCCCTGCCGTTTCCTGTCGCATAATTCTTACCTCTCTTAAAATAACATGGTTATTATAACATGGTTATTTTATTTTGTCAATACCCTTTTCCGAAAATTTCCGTTACCCTGCGGCTAACTTTTTATTGACAAACCGGAAAAACTATGCTATAATTTTTTATGGCGGTACTTAATGCCGCCTTTAATATCGACACAGAGTTAAGCCCGGCTAACTCTATTTTATTTGCAATACGGTTAGTCAAATCTAACACTCGGAGGCACAATGACATCATCGGAGCTTAGGTATCTCATGGCGATAAACGAGCTTTTCGACGGGACAAAGGGAGTAAAGCTGACCGACATCGCCGCGAGGACCGGCGTGACAAAAGTAAGCGTATTCAAAGCCGCGGAGCGGCTTGAGATGGACGGCTGCATAAAGCGCGACGCCAAAAACAAGGTGGTCATGACCCCGCGCGGCCATGAGCAGCTCAAGAAATACGGCGTCCTGATAGACTGGCTGGCAGGACACCTTGAAAGGAACTGCAAGGTCCCGGCGGACATCGCGCGGCACGACGCGGCAGGCGCGATATGCGTATTCAGCGGGGAAAGCGTCGACGCGCTGACAGATTTTATAGCAAAGGAAAGGGAAAAACACCATGATAGATAAACAGCTCCTCCGGCTGCTCGGAGGAAACAGGAAATACATATTTTTCACAGTAGGCGCCATGACGATAGGACTGCTCGCGAATCTTTCGATAACCGCCGCGATATGCCAGGCGATATACCTCCTGACGACAGGCGCGGAGCTTTCCAGCTACTCGGTCCCGGCGGTGTGCGGACTTATCGGGATAGCCGTGCGCTACGCCGCAGGCAGGACTACCGGGTACCTCAAGGACCTGCTCGGGCGAAAAGTGAAAAAGGAGCTGCGCGAAAAGACCTACGACAAGATAGTACGCCTGGGTGTGAGCAGCGCCGACGGCATGAGCCTCGCCGGGCTGACCCAGGTAGCAATGGAGGGCGTCGAGCAGCTCGACCTCTACTATTCATCGTATATCCCGCAGTTCTTCTTTGCAATGCTCGCGCCGTTCCTGCTGTTCTTCGTGACTGTCGGCATCGACTGGAAGCCCGCCGTAGCGCTGATCTGCTGCGTTCCGCTGATACCGGCGTCCATCATCGCGGTTTCCAAATACGCCAAGAAGATATTCGCAAAATACTGGGGGAAGTACACCTCCATGGGCGACAGCTTCCTGGACAGCGTCCAGGGACTGCGGGAGCTGAAAATATTCCGCGCGGACGCCGCCCAGCATGAAAAAATGAACCGCAGCGCCGAGGAATTCCGCAAAATCACCATGAAAGTGCTCGTAATGCAGCTCGCCAGCACTACGATAATGGATATCGTCGCATACGGCGGCGCAGGAGCCGGGATCGCGTTCGCAGTGAGCGACGCTGCCTGCAACGGATTATCTCCGGTGGCGGCGCTGTTCCTGATACTGGTCGCTGTGGAGTTCTTCCTGCCGCTGCGCGCATTCGGTTCGGCATTCCACATCGCGATGAACGGAGCCAGCGCCGGGAAAAAGATACTCTCCCTGCTGGAGCAGCCCGACCCCTCATGGGGAACCGGCTCACTCACGGACGCGGGATTGCGGCTCGACAACGTCACCTTCAGCTACGACGGCGAGCGCGAGGTGCTCAAAAACGTCAGCATGGACTTCCCCGACCGCGGAATGACCGCGATAGTCGGCGAAAGCGGCTGCGGGAAATCCACAGTCGTGGGGCTTCTCACCGGAGCGCTCCGCCTGGTTTCCGGAGCCGTTACAGCCGGAGGAAAGGCTCTGAAAAGCCTTTCCCGGGAAGCGTATTACTCAAAGCTCGCGGTGGTGAGCTGCGGAACTTACATTTTCAGCACTACCGTCCGTGAGAACTTCCGCCTGGCAAAGAACGACGTCACCGACGAGGAGATGATGTCAGCGCTGGAAAGGGTGAATCTCGCCGGATTTATCCGCGAAAACGGCGGGCTCGACCGCGAGATAACCGAGGACGCCGCGAACATTTCCGGCGGACAGAAGCAGCGGCTGGCGCTCGCGGTGAACCTCGTCGCAGACAAGGACATCTACATTTTCGACGAGGCGACCAGCAACATCGACATCGAAAGCGAAGCCGTGATAATGCAGAATATAAAGGAGCTTTCCAGGACGAAAAATGTCGTTGTTATCTCCCACCGGCTTGAAAATATCGTGCCCGCCGACCTGATATACTATATGGAAAGCGGAAGCGTCCGCGAATCTGGAACTCACGAAAGCCTTATGGCGCAGCACGGCGGATATTCCGCGCTGTACACGGCGCAGAAGCGGCTCGAAAACGGCATGGAGGTGTAAAATGAACGAAAAAGCAACACGCAGGAGCGGCGCCAGGATAATGGCAAGCCTGATAACGCTGCTCGGAAGCCTTGCATACATAATGCTGCTCGCCGTGATAAACGGCTCCCTGGGATTCGCGTGCGCGATGGGCGTAACGCTGTTCGGAGCGGTCGGCGCAGCAAAGGCGCTCGGCGAAGCCGTAGCGCTGTCATACGGCTGGATTATCGCCCTGGCGATAGGCTGCGGAGTTCTGCGCGGACTGCTGC
>CAKSHG010000242.1 GCA_934456315.1 uncultured Oscillospiraceae bacterium
AAAGCCGCGCCCTTTATCAGCGCCTCCAGGGTCGGGAGGCCTATCTCCTGCCGCTCGCCGTGGAAGCTCCGCTGGACGTTCAGCAGTATCAGCACTCGGCGCTCGGTGGTGTACTCGTTGTTGTAGACCATCAGCGAGCCGGTGCGGGCGCTCTGCGCCCAGTGAATGCGGTTCATCGGCTCCCTGCCGGTGTACTCCCGCGCTCCGCTGATAACGAACGGGTCAGGGAGCACGAACCTCCGCACCGGGATATCCCCGATGAAAACATCGCTGGACATTCCCCCGGCTTCAATGTCAGCGGGAATCGGGAGCACCCTCACCTGCTGATCGAGCTTTATGACCCGCGCCGACCTCACCAGCCCGAACAGGTCGCTGACCGTCAGCGAGATGTCCTCCACCGTGAACACGCCGCGCTTTTCACAGCGGACCCGCCACGTCCTGCGGCACTTCTGCCGCCCCCGCAGCGTGAATATACCGGAGATAAGCCCTTTCTGCGCGCCGTCCTTTGAGCTGACCGCCCCGCCGTAAAAGCTAAGCCACCTTGAGCAGCTTATCTCGGAGCGCACCCAGGGCAGCGGCAGCAGCTTCGCATTGTCTATCTCCTCGATGAACTCCAGCTCCTCGCCCTCGAACGCCTCCACTATCCCGCTGTCGGATTTTCCGTCGCTGCGGCGGCGTATCGTCAGGCTGTAGCCGAGATCCTTCAGTCCCAGGCGCTTGTACAGGAAATACTGCCCCACCAGCACGGCGGTCAGTATCAGCGCCATTGCGATAAGCTCCATCAGCCTTCGGTGGGGACGGGAACGCTGTCCATCACCTGGCGCAGCACCTCGTCGGCAGCGTTTTCAGCGCCGCCCGCCGCTCCCGAGTACCCCCGGCATATCAGACGGTGCCTTACAACGCAGGGAGCCGCCTCGATGACGTCCTGCGGCATCGCGTAGTCCCGCCCGGAAACCATAGCCAGCGCGCACGCCATCTTGCGCAGCGCGACCGCTCCACGGGTCGAAAGACCCAGCCGCACGCTTCCGTGCCTGCGTGTCGCTGCGGCGATGTCCGCGATGTAGGTGCAGACCGCCTCCCCCGCCTTGCAGGAGTTTATCTCCTGCTGCGCCGCGATTATATCCTGCGCCGTGCAGACCGCGCTAATCTCCCGCGAAACTGCCCCGCCGATGACCGCGACCTCCTCGGAGCGCTCGGGATAGCCCAGCGCCAGCCGTATCATGAAGCGGTCGAGCTGCGCCTCCGGAAGCGGGTAGGTACCCTGTATCTCCACGGGATTCTGCGTTGCGATAACGAAGAACGGGCGCTCCATCGGGTAGGTTTCGCCGTCGATGGTGGTCTGGCGCTCCTCCATGCATTCAAGCATCGCGGACTGGGTGCGCGGGGTAGCGCGGTTTATCTCGTCCGCGAGGATTATGTTGGAGAACACCGGTCCCCTGCGGAGCTGGAATTCCTGCTCCTTCATGTTGAAATAGTTGATCCCCGTGATGTCGGACGGCAGCAGGTCCGGGGTGAACTGTATCCTGCGGAATCCCGCGTCGACTGACTTCGCAAGCGTCCTCGCGAGCAGGGTCTTTCCCGTTCCCGGGACGTCCTCCAGCAGGACGTGCCCTCCCGCAAGCATGGCTGCGGTTATCAGCCGCAGCTCCCGGCGCTTTCCCTTTACTGCGAGGGAAACGTTGTCAACTATCCTGTCAGCAAGCTCGTTGATCATCTGCTGCTCCTTTCGGCTGCGGCACGTCGTCCTTCGGCAGGCGGCGCAGCGTTACCAGCGCGATGGTGCCTATGACTATCGCGCACAATGTCCAGATTATCGGTTCGGAAACTATAACGCCCATGTAGTCCAGCCAGGGTATCATGAACGCAACTGTGCATATCTTCCACACAAGCTCTATAATGCTCGCGACTATCGGTATAACGCTGTGACCCAGCCCCTGGAGGGTGCTCCGCAGCTCCAGCAGCACGGTCAGGAAGAAGTAGAACGGGACGTTCACCCGCAGGTACAGCACCGCCGTATCCACGACATCAGCCACAGCGTCGGGCAGAATGACGCTCACCATCGCGTGACCGAGGGTGTACACGAGCAGCACGTTCAGCGCTGCGCAGCCAATTCCGAGCAGCAGACCGTCGCGTACGCCCCTTACGATACGAGAGTACTTCCCCGCGCCGCGGTTCTGGCTTGCGTAGGTGACGAGGGTAGCGCTAAGCGCGGAGAACGGCATGATAGTCAGGCTGAATATCTTACGCGCAGCGGTGTGCGCCGCGATTATGTCCTCGCCGAATCCGTTTATGCCGTTCTGGAGCACGATGGAGCCGATATCCACGATGGAATACATCAGCGCCATGCCGCAGCCTGCGCTAAGCAGCTCTGCGGTGGTCGCGGCGGTGAATCTGAAATCCCGGGGCTTCACGATGAGGAACGGGCGCCTTTTAATAAGGTAGATAAGGCAGACCACCGCCGAGATGAACTGCGCGATGACGGTAGCGAGCGCCGCTCCGGCAACGCCGAAATCCAGCACGACTACCATAACGATATCCAGCGCGATGTTGAGTATCGTGGAGATTATCAGTATAACGAGCGGGATAACGCTGTCGCCGACCGCGCGGAGTATCGCGGATTCAAGGTTGTAAAACAGCGTAGCGACAAGCCCGAAGCACACTATCATCAGGTATGTTCGCGCCTCGCCGAAAATCCCCGCCGGAGTGTCGAGCGCGTGGAGCAGCGGGTCGATGAAGATCGAGATACCCGCGATGATGATCGCGGTCGCCGCTGCGGAAAAGGTTATCGTGCGGGCGATGGTGCGGCGCATTTCCTCGTGGTCGCCGGCGCCGAAGTTCCTCGCGATGAGTATCGCAAATCCGGTCACGAGTCCGTTGATGATGTTGAACATCAGCGACACCACCGAGGCGGTCGAGCCGACGGCAGCCAGGGAATTCTGACCGAGCTGTCTGCCGATTATTATCGTGTCAGTCAGCGTGTATGCCTGCTGGAATGCCAGTCCCAGCAGCACTGGAAGCGCAAAGCCGATTATTAGCTTTATCGGCTTGCCGGAAGTTAATTCTTTCATTCTATCACCTTTTATTCAGTCTGCCGATAAACCGCCATCTGCTTCGTCAACCGCACTGCGACAGGCAAAAAGCCTAGTCGCAGTGCGGTTTCCTAACATCTGACGATTTCTCGGCAGACTGATGTTGTCTGTATATCTTTATTCTGATGTTATCTCGTAGCAGAGGTTCTCATAATGCAGCTGTGTGCCGATGTCGACGCCGTCCGGCAGCAGGAAAAGCGCAATGAAAAGCTCGTCGCCGGTGGCAAGGTCGGTCAGCGTGGCGTACTCGCCCTCTATTTTGGTTACTTTGTAGTCGTGTGGTTCCATTCTGTTCTCCGTTCTCTGTTGTTCTCTGTTTTTAGGCGCATTTTTTACTATACTATTCTATCACAA
>CAKSHG010000243.1 GCA_934456315.1 uncultured Oscillospiraceae bacterium
ATGTAGTAGATGACGCGGCTTATCGCGTCCATGCGCAGTCCGTCGAAGTGGTATTCCGTCAGCCAGTAGTTCGCCGCGGATTTCAGGAAGCTGCATACCGGTCCTTTCGTGAAATCGAAATTGCAGCTGCCCCACTCGCTTATAGCAATGTCCCTGAACTGCGATTCGTAGGTCGGAGTGCCGTCGAACTGCGCCAGCGCATAGCCGTCCACCGCAAAATGCACCGGAACATAATCCATCAGCACCGCGATGCCGTTCCTGTGGCAGATGTTGACCAGCTTTTTCAGCCCCTCCGCCGTTCCATAGCGGGAGGTCGGCGAGAAGAATCCCGTCGCCTGGTAGCCCCAGCTCTCGTCGCAGGGATACTCGTTCAGCGGCATCAGCTCAACGCAGTTGTAGCCGTGCTCCTTGCAGTATTTCACCAGCAGCGGAGCGATCTCCTCGTATTTGTACCAGCCGTTGGGATCGTTGGGATTTGTCCGCCAGCTGCCGAGGTGCACTTCGTAGATGTTCAGCGCGTCGCCGTGCCAGGTGTGGCGCTTCTCCATCCAGTCGAGGTCGTCAAAGTCGAACCGCATGTCCCGGATAATGGACGCGGACTTCGGGCGCAGCTCCATTCCGAATCCCACCGGGTCGCAGTGCTCGACGCAGTTCCCGCCATGGTAGATCTTGTATTTGTACATCTGACCCGGCTTCGCGTCGGTTATGCGCAGCTCCCAGAACTTTCCATCGCCGGTGCGGTTCAGGTACCAGTCCTGCCAGCCGTTGAAGTCGCCGATGACCGATACTCCCTCGGCGTTGGGCGCGTATACTCTGAAAGTCGTGCCGAAACCGTCGAACTGCGCTCCCAGCCATTTGTAGGCGTCAAAGCAGTCGCCGGCGTTAAAATCGCGTAAATTCAAAATATTACCTCCGAATTGTAAAAAATAGGTTGACAATCCTCGCTTTTTACGGTATAATTAAATATGTACAAAATAATTATAATATATATTCCCAAACTGTTCAAGCAACAAAATCACACTGCAGTCTAATACACGACGCTTTAAGATATTTGTCTATTTGGAGGACCTATGGATCTAAGAATTCAAAAAACCCGCGCCGCGATAAAAAGCGCATTCCTGGAGCTGCGCAGGAAAAAGCCGATCGAGAAGATAACAGTGACCGAGCTTGCAAAGCTTGCCGCCATCAACAAGGCGACGTTCTACCTGCACTATTCCGACATATACTCCCTCGCCGACGAGATGGAGGACGAGGTGATCGACGATATACTTTCCGAGATACAGGGGCTGAACAAATTCTTCGACGATCCCCGGAGGTACACCGCCGAAATGCGCAGGGCGCTGCTGACCAACGCCTCCACGCTTAACAGCGTGTTCTCCGGCTCGAGGTACTCCGGATTCGCAGAGAAAATCGAGGAACGCATCAAGGCAAGGCTCTACGCGGAATTTCCCGACCTTAAGAGCCGCCGCAACGGCATCGTGCTTTCCTTTATTATCCAGGGAACGTTCCACACGGTGGTTTCACCCAGCGATAAGGAGATAATCGACGACGAGGGGCTTGAGATAGTGGCGCGGCTGACCGACCACATCATCACGGAGCTGAAGCCCGCCGAGGACTGACCGCACGATCCTAATGACAGCTTTTTATTGACAATTCGCGATAAGTGTGTTATAATTACGCTGTAATCGTTTTTCCGTTCAGAATACGGATCAATAAAGCGCATTCGAGCGCGTTATAAAAGGATACAAAGCATATGAGCAGAACCAATCAGATTTATTTTGACCACCCCGGCGACTTCGGGCTGTGGGAGCAGACCTGCCTGCCTATAGGCAACGGATACATGGGCGCAAGCATGTTCGGCGGTATCGAACAGGAGCGCATCGTCCTCAACGAAAAGACGTTCTGGGCGGGCGGTCCCTGCGCGGCGCGCCCCGACTACTACGGCGGCAATCACCGCGGCAGGTACGCATACGTCCAGCAGGTGCAGAAGCTGCTCGCAGCGGGCGAAAACAAGCGCGCCGAAGAACTCCTCCCCATGCTGACCGGCGACGGGGACTTCGGCAGCTACCTGCTGCTCTGCGACGCAGTGCTTGATTTCACGCTGCCCGACGGCGAGGTAAGCTCCTACCGCCGCTGCCTTGACCTTGACAAGTCGCTGTACTCCTGTGGCTTCACAAAGGGCGGAGTGCGCTTCACGCACGAAGCGTTCGCAAGCTACCCCGCACGGGTCATCGCGTTCAGGTTCACCGCATCGGAAAAGGGCGCGCTGAACTTCCGGCTCTCCCTTGACAAGACCCATTCTTCCGTAATAACCGCGGATAACAATACGCTCATATACTCCGGCGCCGCCGAGGACAACGGACTGCGCTTTGACGCAAGGTTCCGCGTTTTCTCCGACGGTACCGTCGCCCCGGACGGAAACGCGCTGCTGATAAGCGGCGCGTCGGAAGCCTCCGTATTCTTCTGCGCGGCTACCGACTACGAAATGAAATTCCCGAAATACCGCACCGAAACCGAGCCTTCCGCCGTAACAAAGCCGCTGCTTCACACTGCGGAGCGCCTTGGCTGGGACGCCCTCTATGAGGAGCACTACGCCGATTATTCCGGCATGTTCAGCCGCGTCACCCTCGAGCTCGGCGACGAAAAGGAGCTCCCCGCAGACAAGCTGCTGGAAGCTTACCGCGCCGGCGACAGAGCCGCGATGAGCCGCCTGGAAACGCTGTATTTCAGCTACGGCAGATACCTGCTGATATCCTCGTCAAGAGCTGGCTCGCTCCCCGCAAACCTCCAGGGCGTGTGGAACGAGAGCAACACCCCGCCATGGTGCTGCGACTACCACATCAACGTAAATCTCCAGATGAACTACTGGGGCGCATATAACACCAACCTCGCCGAAACCGTACCACCTCTGACGGATTTCCTCGACTCCCTGCGCGAGCCGGGACGTATCACCGCCAAAGAGTACTACGGCATCGAGAGCACTCCGGAGAAACCGGAAAACGGCTGGACTGCGCACACGCAGTGCTCGCCGTTCGGCTGGACGGCTCCCGGCTGGGAATTCTACTGGGGCTGGTCCACCGCCGCAGTTGCGTGGCTCATGCAGAATATCTGGGAGCACTACGAATTCACCGGCAACAAGGATTACCTCCGGGATAAGATTTACCCGATAATGCGCGAAAGCGTGCGGTTCTATGTTCAGTGGCTCATCTACGATGAGAAGCAGGACAGAATGGTGTCCTCGCCGACCTACTCACCGGAGCACGGTCCCGCGACCATCGGCAACACCTACGAGCAGAGCCTTATCGAACAGCTGTTCATCGACTTCCTCAAGGCGTCCGCCGAGCTGAACACCGACCCGGAGCTTGCCGGGAAAGTCAGGGATAT
>CAKSHG010000244.1 GCA_934456315.1 uncultured Oscillospiraceae bacterium
GCTTACAGTAATGGAGATACGCCGCATGGAGCCGCAGGAAGCCGACGAGGTGGCGCGGCTCTATGTCAGCAGCTGGCGGGCAGGTTACAGGGGGCTGCTCCCGCAGTATTACCTTGACCTGCTCTCGCCGGAGCGCTGGAAAGACAGCTTCGCGGGGCTTCCGGGCAGCTTCGTGCTGACCGAGGGCGGAGTTATCGCGGGGCATTTCTGCGCACGTCCCGCCGCGGACGAAAAAATGCCGGGCTGGGGCGAGGTGCACACGCTGTATGTACTGCCGGAATACTGGGGCAGGGGATTCGGCACGGCGCTGCTGGACAATTCGGTCAGGTGGCTGAATGACTGCGGGTTTGACCGGGTGTACCTCTGGGCGCTGGATACAAATTTACGCGCACGCAGGCTCTATGAAAAATACGGCTTCACGGCGACTTCCGACAAGCTTCTGTGCCAGGTCGGCAATGCCGAGGTCACAGACATACGCTATGTTTTGAAAAATATCGCAAAAGCGGCACCATAATTCCGAATTCCGAATTATGAATTCCGAATTTAACATAAGGGGGCATTATGGCAAAGATGACTTTAGTGGTCCTTGCGGCGGGCATGGGGACGCGCTTCGGCACAAGGATAAAGCAGCTCGAAAAGCTCGGTCCGAGCGGCGAGCTGCTGATAGATTACTCGGTCTACGACGCAGTGAAATCGGGTTTTGACCGGGTGGTGTTCATAATCAGGCGTGATATCGAGGAGCTTTTCAAATCCACGATAGGCGCGCGGGTAGAGAAACGCATCGCTACGGAATATGTTTTCCAGTCGCCGGAGCAGCTTCCCTGCCGCTGCGGGGATTTCCCGGGCAGGACGAAGCCCTGGGGCACGGCGCAGGCTCTGTACTGCTGCCGCGATGTGATTGACGGTCCGTTCGCGATAGTTAACGCCGATGATTTCTACGGGCAGGACGCGTTCCTGCAGCTCGGAGGATTCCTTGGCAACTTCACTGCGGACGCATGTTCCGTGGGGTTCCTGCTGAAAAATACACTTTCCGATTTTGGGACGGTCAACCGCGGCGTGTGCAAGACCGATGAAAATGGTCTGCTCACCAGCGTAGAGGAAACCAAGGCGATAGGCAGGGCGGAAAACGGCGTTATTTCCGGGACCTTCGCCGGTGAACAGCGCATACTTAGTGAAAACGACACCGTTTCCATGAGCATGTGGGGCTTCGGCGCGGACTTCATGCCGCGTCTGGAGCGCAGGCTGGCTGAATTTCTGGAAAGGCTCCCGGCGGACGAGCCCAAGGCGGAGCTGACCATTGCGGACGCTGTGGACGCGGAGATACACGGCAGCGGGTTCCGCGTTATGAACCTTGCAACGGACAGCCGCTGGTTCGGCGTCACCTACGAGGCGGACGCGGAGAACGCCCGCGAAACGCTCAGAAACTGCGTCAGCGCAGGAGTTTACAGCTCCCCGCTTTGGGGCTGATACCTCCGAGGACACATAATACAAGTCAGGAGCGGTCACTATGTTAATTGTTCCGATAGAAAACGTCACCGAGGGAATGGTGCTGGCAAAGGACGTTGCGTCCACATCTGCGAGGGATTACAAGACCCTGCTGATGAAGGGCACTCTCATCACCGCCGACATGATAAACCTGCTGAAAAGCAAGGGTATCAAGAATGTCACCATCAAGGGGGAGCGTTCCCTTGAAAAGGAGATGGAGCAGCCGCCTGAGGAAACTCCCGAGCAGGAATCCGCCGAGGCGATCAAGAACCAGCATATCGGCAAGGCGCTCGATGAGCTAAGCACGATATTCGAGTACAACGGAGAGATACAGCAGCTCTCCCAGAAAGCGATAAAGCAGGTCGATAACATCGCAGATGATATCCTGGTCGACATCGGCAATGATTCGACCTATCTCGGCAACCAGATGATCGCGCTCCAGAACTACGACGACTACACCTACAAGCACTGCCTGCGTGTAGCCATGCTCTCAACGGGCATTGCGAACGAGCTTCATCTTTCGCAGAGCGACATCAAGGAAGTTATCCTTGCAGCGCTGCTGCACGATATCGGAAAATCCAACATTGATCACGAGATAATCGTGAAGCCGGGCAGGCTCACCGATGAGGAATTCGAGAAGATAAAGCAGCACCCCTATATCGGCTACCGGATCCTCAAGCAGACCGGAGGCTACAGTCCTAACGTGCTTGCGGGTGTGCTGTTCCATCAGGAGAAGTTCGACGGCAGCGGTTATCCCACCGGGCTTGCCGGGAAGAAGATACCGCTTATCGCGCGTATCCTGACCGTTGCCGACGTGTTCGACGCACTGACCTCCAACCGTCCCTACCGCCGCCCGTGGTCAGTGGCGGAAACCGAGGAATACATGCTTGGCGGCTGCGGAGTTCATTTTGACTACGACGTCACGGCGGCTTTCCTGCGGTCGTTCAACCCCTATCCCATCGGCACGGTGGTGTCGCTTTCTGACGGGCGCCACGGCGTTGTCGTGAGGAACAACACGAACGTCCTGCGCCCAGTGGTGCGCATTTACGGCGAGGGCGCCGGCGAGGAGATAGACCTCGGAAACGATTTCCGCTACCTTTCCCTGATGATAACCGGGATATACAGCGGAAACTACAATGCATAAAGGAGAAAACAAATGGTTATTATCGAAATGGAAAACGGAAAGCAGATAAAGCTCGAGCTTTATCCTGACAAGGCTCCGATAACGGTCGAGAACTTCCTCAAGCTGGTGAAGTCCGGATTTTATGACGGTCTGATATTCCATCGCGTCATCAAGGATTTCATGATCCAGGGCGGCGACCCGGAAGGCACCGGAATGGGCGGCGCTAAGGACAAGATCAAGGGCGAGTTCCTGATGAACGGCGTTCCCAACGACCTGCGCCACGAGCGCGGCGTTATCTCCATGGCGCGTGCGCAGAATCCCAACTCCGCTAGTTCGCAGTTCTTCATCTGTCACAAGGATTCTTTCTTCCTTGACGGTCAGTACGCTGCATTCGGCAGAGTTGTCGACGGAATGGACGCCGTTGACGAGATCGCCGGGGTCCAGACGGATTACAGCGACAGACCCCTCACCGAGTGCAAGATGAAGCGCGTTTTTGTTGAGGAATAATTCACGGAACAGCCGGACAGCTCCAGTTTTCGGAGCAGTCCGGCTGTAGCTTTTTGTGAAGTTTCTGGAAGAACTGAATAAAGCGAAGCGTGACAAAATCAGGTGCGAGAGTATTCCCGCCTGAACGTGCTGATTGTGTTCTGTTCTGTGTTTCTCTTGTGCATATTCACCATATGGAAAGGCAGAATAAAGCATAATTTGTCCATATTCCGGGTAATAATTGACTTTTTCGGTGTTGTTGCTATTGACAAAACC
>CAKSHG010000245.1 GCA_934456315.1 uncultured Oscillospiraceae bacterium
ACAGCCTTACTTCGTCGGCTTTCATCGCATTCGGCGCACTCTACCCATTTTCCCTTTTCAAACCGATTTTTAGAGGTGACCTATTGTAATATTTAAACCTGCCCGGAAATACAATCTACCAGACAGGCTCTTTTGAAAGGAACTCCCATGAACAAGAAATATTTAAAGAACACTGCTATCCTGTTCGTTTCAATGACGATAACCAAAGTAGTAGGCGCGGTTTTCAAGATACCCCTTGCAAATATCCTCGGCGGCACCGGAATGGGATATTTCTCCACCGCCTACGGGCTGTACTCCCCGGTATTCGCGCTGACCGCCGCAGGCGTCCCTGCTGTGATGATGCGGCTCACTGCGCGCAATATCGCCGCTGGCCGTCCCGAAAATGCGCTCAAGACCCGCCGGACGGCGCTGCTGCTGTTCTCGTTCCTCGGACTTGCCGGGACCCTCGTTGTGGCGGCATTTTCCGGATTTTTCGCGGAGCATGTCGCGTGCTCACCGGAGAGCGCTCCCGCTGTTGCCGCTATCGCACCGGCTGTCATGATCTGCTGCGTCGCTTCTGTATTCCGTGGGTACTACGAGGGGCTTTCAGACATCGTCCCCTCCGCCGCGGCCGCGGTCGCCGAGGCGGTTTCCCGCGCCGCAGCCGGGCTTGCGCTTAGCTTCGGAGTGGTTTTCTATGCGAAATACCGCTTTGAAAACGGGCTTGACGTTTTCGGCGGGTTCTACGCGGATTACAGCGCGGCTTACAACGCCGCGCTTCCCTACGCCGCAGCCGGTGCTGCAGTCGCGGTGTCATTCAGCGAGCTTTGCGGACTGGTTTCGCTGCTCATCTCCGACAGGAAGCGCAGCGGGACCGTCCCTCGCGACAGTATCCCGACCGACCGGAAACGCGTTATCGGAGCCAGGCTTATCCGGGAGCTGCTTCCGGTCGCTGCTTCGGCGCTCGTCATGAACTGCGTTTCGTTTGTCGACCTGCTCACCGTTACCCGCACGCTTAAAGCCTCCACGCAGCTTTATCCGGGCTGGTTCCAGCGCGAATTCGCGGGAGTGCTTTCCTCGTCCGGCGGGATAGACGGTCTGGCGAACTTCATGTACGGCAGCTACACTGGTATCGCAATGACGATGTTCATGCTCATTCCCTCGTTCGCCGGAATGACAGAAAAGACCTCCGTCCCGGAGATCGCCGCCGCATGGGAGCGCAGGAATCTGGAACAAACCTCCGCAGGATGCTGCACGCTTTTCAGGGCGTCCGCCACAATCGGATTCCCCGCATGCGTCGGCGCGGCGGTCCTCGCGGAGCCTATACTTTCCATGCTCTACAGCAGCCGTCAGGCGGAGGTCAGCGTTTGTACCGGAGCATTCATGGTCCTGTGCGCCGGAGGGCTTTTCATGATCATCGCGTCCGCGATGTTCGGTGTGTTCCAGGCTATAGGTAAGGCGCATGTCCCGCTTATCCTGATGAGCTGCTCCGTTCTGCTCAAGGCGGTGCTGAATCCAGTGCTGTTATCCGTTCCAGCGCTCAATATTTCCGGAGCGGCGCTCTCCACGGCGGCGGGCTATATCCTTATGTCGGCGGTGGGCGCTGTTATCCTCCGCAGGGAGCTTAAAGGTCAGATCAGCGTTTTCGCGTGCGTAAGGCGGCCGCTGCTCTGCTCCCTGCTTTGCGGAGTGGCTGCTTATATTACATATCGTGCGGTCCGGAACAGCCTTGATTCCCCGATAAACGTGATTTTAGCCGTGTTTGCAGGCGGTCTGGTTTATGGAATTTCACTAATTCCAACCGTGGTTTTTCGTAAAAAGCGCCAATTAATAAATTCTGCCGGAAAAAATTCATAAAACCACTTGAAAAAAACTCGAAAATAGGGTAATATATAAAAGGTATCGCCCCGGAATGGGCTTAAATAAAAGGCTGGTGTGTATTATGGTAAACTTTGACTTCAAGGACAGATACGGTATCGACGACCTCAGGCATATCATCGAAATACTGCGATCCGAAAACGGCTGCCCCTGGGATAAGGTCCAGACACATGAAAGCATTCGCACCGACCTCATCGAGGAAACCTACGAGGTATGTGAGGGCATCGACAAGAACAGCCCCGAAATGCTTCGCGAGGAGCTCGGCGACCTGCTGCTCCAGATAGTATTCCATGCGCAGATCGAGCGTGAAAACGGAACGTTCGATTTCGACGATGTGTGCAATGACATCTGCCAGAAGCTGGTTTACCGTCACCCTCATGTTTTCGGCGAGGTAAAGGTCAGCGACAGCGACGACGTGCTCAAGAACTGGGACGCGCTCAAGCGCGAATCCAAGCACCAGGAAACCTTTACTGAAACCCTGGAAAGCGTACCGAATACATTCCCTTCCCTGCTGCGCGGCGAGAAGCTGTGCAAGCGCGCGTCAAGAGCGGGCTACCCCATGAATTCCGCAAAGGAGTTCGCGGACAGGATACGTGCCGGACTTGACGAGCTGGAAGCAAACGGATTCGAGGTCAATTCGCAAAATCAACAGACATGTGGAAATTTACTGCTCGATTTTTGTAATTTGGACAGAATTTTGAAGGTTGACGGCGAAAAAGCCTTGACATACGCCTCAAATGCGTTTATAATGAATTTCAGTCGCGCCGAAAAAATGGCGGCAGAAAAGGGCAAAAAGCTTGACGAGCTGTCGCAGGACGAGCTCCAGGAGCTTATGAAAGTGATATTTGACGGTCAGTAACCGTTGGATTATATAATTAATTTGGAGGTTCAAACAACATGACAAAGGCAGAATTAGTAACATCTATTGCTGAGAAGACTGGTCTTACCAAGAAGGATTCCGAGAAGGCTCTCGCAGCTTTCGTAGACACCGTTACCGAGACCCTCGCAAAGGGCGATTCTATCCAGCTCGTAGGCTTTGGTACTTTCGAGGTACGCGAGCGTGCAGCTAGAGAGGGTATCAACCCCCGCACCAAGGAGAAGATCGAGATCGCTGCAACAAAGGTTCCTGCATTCAAGGCAGGCAGAGCTCTCAAGGACGCTGTAAGCGAGTAATTGATCTGACCGATTTAATCGACAAAACGCGGCGGGCTTGTGCCTGCCGCTATTGTTTTACAGAAAGCAGGTTTGAAATGAGATTAGACAAATACCTCAAGGTTTCAAGGCTTATCAAGCGCCGCACCGTTGCCAACGAGGCATGCGATGCAGAAAAGGTTTCCGTCAACGGTAAGCCCGCACGCGCCTCCTACGACGTCAAGAAGGGCGACATCATTGAGATAAACATCGGCGCGAAACCGCTCAAGGTCCGCGTTCTGGACGTGCAGGAA
>CAKSHG010000246.1 GCA_934456315.1 uncultured Oscillospiraceae bacterium
GCCGGAACAACGCCGGTGCAGAACATCAGCCACTCCCGCTTTATCTCGAAGCCGTGGCGCTCCCTCCACCAGCCGATGTAGGCGTCATACCACTCGTCCGGGACGTCAGTGTAGCCGAAAACGCCGTGCTGCGCCCTATCGGTCAGCGCCCGGGTTATCTCCGGCGTGGTGCGGAAATCCATATCCGCGACCCACATGGGCAGTTCGTTCTCTGCAACGTCCCACTTCAGGGAATAAGTCCCCCGGCGCTCCACTGGTGTGTCAAAATCGTACTTCATATTAACTCCTTATATGCACGCACAGGCGCGGCTGTCATCGCGGCAGACTATCCGGGTCCTGCTGACGTCCACCTTGTCCTCCTCCAGGATAAGCTCGCCGATACTGTCCGCAGCGATACGTCCGCCGGAGGGATTCTTCACGCTGTCCACCCTGCCGATTATTTCCGCGTCCACCGTGGAATACTCGAACGCCAGCGTGGTGTTCAGCAGGCGGCAGTTCTTCAGCGTGAGGTTTTCCGCGTAACACAGCCCCTGGAGGCTCTCGATGGTGCAGTTCACAAGCGTCAGCCCCCGGGAGTTCCATCCGAGGTACTCCCCGCTGATGAACGAATCGCTGACCGTCACGGCGCTGGTGTTCCAGAACGCGTCCTTGCTAAGCAGGCGGGAATTGCGTATCGTGACGTTCTCCGCGCCGTCGAACGGGTAGTTTCCGAAAAGCTCCAGCCCGTCTATTTCCATGTTGCGGCTGTTCATCGCGAAGTAATCCCCCTTTGCGCGGACCCTGTCAATCCTAACGCCGTCGCAGCTCCAGAGGGTTTCTGCGGCGTCCGGCATGGTGACGTTCTCGAGGGAAAGCTCCCGGCAGCGCCGGAAGGTCTTGGGAGCCTCGATGGAGGTATCCACCGCCGACAGCCTGTCGGTGTACCATATCCCGGCGCGCGCCGTTCCTGCGAGCACGCAGTCCCGGAGCTTTATATCCAGGCTGTACCACAGCGGATACTTCCAGCGGAAAACGCTGTTGTAAAGCGCGATATCGCGGCTCTCCTTGAGCGGGGATTCTCCGTCGCCGAAAATCGTGTCGTAAATTTCGAGGTTATGCCCCTGGAACAGCGAGCGCTCCCCGGTCAGGACCTGCTGGTGCAGTTCTTTTTTATTCTCCATCTTTGTTCTCCCTTGCAGGTTCATGCGTCCTTTTTCTGCCGGTATTCAGGCTGTATTTCTCTGCTCATAATTATACTCCGTTTTTTCCGTTTTGTAAAGCGGTAGTTTCCGCCTGGTAACCGTATAGCATGATTTTCAGGGAATAGCAATTGCTTATATCGAATACCGCAGTATGCCTTTTTTCTATAGTTGAACACGCCGGGTAATGCCAGCGATACTCCAGCCGCAGGAAACAGCGCGCCCCCGCGCGTACATTCCCGCGCGGGAGCTGCCCTGTGGTCTGACGTTTATACGTTCACACTATCGACATGAACCACTCTACCGTTTCCGGGTCGTGGTGGGAGAAAAACAGGCTCTTTCCAGTGTCGAGAGCCTCGAGCTGCTTCATCTCGTCGGAGGTAAGCTCGAAATCGAACACATCGATGTTCTCCTTCATTCTGTTCTCGTGGACGGACTTCGGGATAACCACCGAGCCGCTCTGGAGCAGGAAACGCAGCGCTGTCTGCGCGGGAGTCTTGCCGTACTTCCCGCCTATCTCGATGAGCGCGGGGGTGTTGAAGAAATCGTTCCTGCCCTCGGCGAACGGACCCCAGCTCATGAGCTGCGTTCCGCACTTGGCGAGGTACTTCCTCGCGGTCCTCTGCTGCTGGAAGATGTGATTCTCCACCTGGTTCACGGCGGGCTTTACCTCCGCGAAGTGCGCGATGTCGATAAAGCGGTCGGGATAGAAGTTGGAAACGCCGATGGCGCGTGCCTTTCCAGCCTTGTACGCCTCCTCCATCGCGCGGTAGGTCCCGTAGTAATCGCCGAACGGCTGGTGGATAAGCAGCAGGTCGACGTAGTCGCTCTTCAGCTTGCGGAGAGATTCCTCAATGGACGCCTTTGCCTTTTCATAGCCCGCGTTGGTTATCCATATCTTGGTGGTGATGAACAGCTCCTCGCGGGGCAGTCCGCACTTCACTATCGCATTGCCAACGCCCTCCTCGTTGCCGTAGGCCTGGGCGGTGTCTATGCTGCGGTAGCCGTTCTTTATCGCTTCCAGTACGCAGCGCTCCGTTTCCTCCGCGGGGGTCTGGTATACGCCGTAGCCCAGCTGGGGCATTTTTACGCCGTTGTTGAGTGTTACATAGGTCATGATGGTTCCTCCATTCAGTATTCAATAATCGGCCGGGGATTTTCTGCGCTCCCCCTTTACAATGCTATTATACCATGCTATAATGTAAATGTACAATATCAATTCAGCAATCTGCATTTCATATCATGAATAGTGAAAATCCGGAGGGCTTATCCATGCTGGACTTATATGAACTGGAACAATTCGCGGCGTTCGGCGAATACGGAACGCTTTCCCGGGCGGCGGCGGAGCTGCACATTTCGCAGCCCACCCTCACCCGGAGCATGCGCCATGTCGAGGACGCATTCGGAGCGCGGCTGTTCGACCGCGCAAAGAACCGCATCGAACTGAACGCCACCGGCAAGCTCGCCGTGGAGTGCGCCCGCAGGCTGCTCGCGGAATCGGAGCGCGCAGTGAGCCAGGTGCGCGCGTTCGACCAGCGGCAGAGGACGATAGTCGTCAGCTCCTGCGCGCCCGCGCCGCTGTGGGAGCTGATGAAGATACTCCAGCAGAAGTACCCCGGCAGGACGATATCCTCCAGCATTTCGCAGAACGACGACGTCCTGCGCTCCTGGGAAAGCGGGGAATGCGACATGGCTGTGCTGCCGTTCCCGCATGAATGCGGGAGCGGTGCGGCGCAGGAATTCATGCGGGAGGACCTGTTCGTATGCGTCCCCGCAGACCACGAACTTGCGAAATACAAGCGGCTGACGTTCACGGATATCAACGGATTCAACTTTTTGCTGCGGTCGGAGCTGGGATTCTGGGACCGCCTGTGCCGGCAGAAAATGCCCGCTTCCCGATTCCTGGTGCAGACCGATGATTTCACGTTCAGGGAGCTTATCAGGTCGTCCTCCCTGCCATGCTTCACGACGGACTACATCAGGTGGGATTCCCCGGAGTACCAGGGACGGGTCATGATACCGCTGGACGACGATGAGGTGAAGGTGACATTC
>CAKSHG010000247.1 GCA_934456315.1 uncultured Oscillospiraceae bacterium
CAGGAGGAGAGATCGTGACCTGATCCTCGTTGTAGGCTTTCTGGAAGTACTCACGGTCGGAAATATCAGTGTCGTTGTATGTAGTGCCGTCGTGGTAGGCGATGGAGTAATCCTTGAACAGCGCTGTTTCTGCGAGGGTCGCAAGGTTCTTCTTGCGCTCGACGAGGGGGATCATCTGATTGAGGACTTCCTGATTGCCGCCGGCGGACTGAAGCTCAAGCGACAGTGCGTTGATGGTGTTGGAGATGACCTCGCCGTAGGACTGCGCGAGCGCCTTTGTCTGGCTGTTGTAGCTGGTTGTGTACGCCGAGCTGATGAATATGCTCATGACGGTAAGTATAACGCTGACGCAGACTGAAACGCTCAAAATAGCAAGCCGCAGAATGCGGTATTTGATTTTTGTGGTGTGGGGCTTTTTTTCCTTTGGGACTTTGACCTTCGGAGCGGTGGTCTTAGCCGCCTTTATCTTCGGAGCCTTTGGTGGTCTGGGCGCCTTCGGTGTCTTTGGAGCCTTAGGCATTTTCGGGGTTTTCGGTTTCATAATATTCCCTCCAGGTTATCGGCAGAACATGGCATTGCAGTGGTCTGCCCTATATTATATTCATTATACCACACATTTTCAAATAAATCAACAACTTTTTGTGATTTTCTTTATATGTTTTTGTTTAAAATAACACGCTTCCGATAAAATCGTTTCCAAAAATAAGTATATACAAGGCATATAAAAATGATATGTTAATTTAAACAAAAACGCAATATTGTATATAGGTTCAATAGCCAACCCGCCGAAATTTAGGGATAAAAGCGTTCGGGAGCCAAATTTGAAATTGACTTGCGGCGATAAATGTAGTACAATTAATGCGTTGCCTGGGGGGCGTCCGCTTCAGCAGTCACGTCGGGAATGTCGGCGTCGTTGGTGAACTGCGGCTCTTCGCTGGCAAGTTCAACAGTGCTTAGGTCGATCTGATCGTAAGTTATGCTGGACCAGCCCCTTGCGCTGAACATACTGACAGTGAAGCTGTCGACATCGCTGCGCCAGCCGTTTTCATCGTTGACCCACATGTTGATTACCACCATGTCGTCGTTAATGATCCTGAAATCCACGCCCTCGAGCTTTACGCCGGTCTTATCCTCGTAGTACTTCTTGGAGAGCCGTGCCAGGCGGCGCGCCGGGTAGAACGTGAAATCCTCCGCGGAAACATTCGAGAGGTATTTCAGCTCGTCCTGCGTTCCGAGGAACGTCATGTGGATTATTATCGAACCCTCCTCGGTGCGTTCCAGCTTAGCCTGGTAGGGAGTCAGCTCCTCGCCGACGAACAGCGTCATGTCGTCGCCGTCGATAGTGTAGGTGAAATCCACTCCATCTGCGTCAGCCATCGGAATAAGCTGACCGTGCATTCCGTCGCTGTTGAATATGTAGAAATTTCCGGTGTCGTCGGTGTAATCCGAGGTGTACACTCCCGGTCTGAAATAGTCGGAGGGTTGGATATCCAGTGCGGCGAGAGGGTCGGCGGGGGATAGTTCCTGCTCGGAAGGAATGGGTTCCATAGTTCCGATGAACGGCAGCTCGGCGCTTGCGGCTTCCTGGGTTTCTGCGAGAGCTTCCTCGGAGGTCGCCGGAACTGACCCGGATATTTCATTGTTCATGCTGCACGAGCAGAGAAAAACGAGCGGAAGTGCAGCCAGTGGCTTTAGATTCATCTGATATGCTCCCAAAAATAAATTTACCTATATAGTCTATCACATTTTGTCGATAAAGTCAATCGGCATAGGACAAAATGCGGCAGCTTTCCCCTTGACCCCGTGTTCCGGAAAATGTATAATTGATGTGAATACAAGCTTATGGACAGGGGGTAATATTATGGGCGCAGCCGGAGTGATATTTCTTGCGGCGGGGCTGTCAATGGACGCATTTGCGGTTTCGATATGCAAGGGACTATCTCTGGGAAAGATCAAAATCAGCCAGATGTTCATAGTCGGCGCATGGTTCGGGATATTCCAGGCGGTCATGCCGCTTATCGGGTACCTGCTCGGCAGTACGCTTTCCGGATTGGTGCAGGACGTCGACCACTGGATAGCCTGCGGACTGCTGGTGCTGATAGGCGGAAATATGATACGCGAGGCGCTGGACCGCGACGACGAGGAGCTGCCGCCTCCCACGCTGGACCCGCGCAGCATGTTCCTGCCGGCGCTCGCGACCAGCATTGACGCACTGGCGGTGGGAGTTACGTTCGCGTTTCTTGACACGCCTGTCGGCGTTTCTGCGGCGGTCATCGGAGTTGTGACCTTTGCGGTATCCGCCGCGGGGGTGAAGCTCGGGAGCGTCTGGGGCGCGAAATACAAATCAAAGGCGGAGCTTGCCGGGGGAGTCACCCTGGTGCTGCTCGGACTGAAAATACTTTCAGAGGGGCTTGGCTGGCTCTGAATAAATAAAACTTAGAAGAACAAAAGAACACAGGAGAGATGAAATGAAGTACATAAAACAATTCGGGATAATCCTGCTGATAACGTTCATCGGCGAGATAATGCACGAGCTGATTCCGATACCCGTGCCAGCGGGAATCTACGGAATAGTGCTGCTTTTCGCCGGGCTCAAGACCGGAGTAGTTCCGCTTTCGGATGTCAAGGACGCGTCGAAATTCCTGATACAGATAATGCCGCTGATGTTCATACCGGCGGCGGTGGGACTTATCGACACCTGGGAGGTGCTGTCGCCGTCCTGGCTGCAGTTCCTCATCGTGACTTTCATGACGACTGTTGTCGTAATGGCGGTTTCCGGGCTTGTGACCCAGGCAGTCATAAGACTGCGTAACAGAAAGGCGGCGGGAAAATGAGTGATTTCCTTTCAAATTCAGCGTATTTCGGAGTATTGATAAGCCTGGTCAGCTATTGGCTGGGGGCTATCCTGAAAAAGCGGTTCAAGTCGGCGCTGATAAATCCGCTGCTCATCTCGATAATCCTCACTATCCCGGCTCTGTTGGTGCTGCACATTGATTACTCCACCTATTACGAGGGTGCGAAGTACCTTTCCTGGCTGCTGACTCCGGCGACAGTTGCGCTCGCGGTTCCGCTGTATGAGCAGTTCGACCTGCTCAAGCACAATGCCGCTGCGGTCATCGCCGGTATAGTCGCGGGAGTGCTCTCCAGTCTTGGCTCCGTGCTCGGACTGGCGGCGCTGTTCGGATTCACGCATGAGGAGTATATAACGTTCC
>CAKSHG010000248.1 GCA_934456315.1 uncultured Oscillospiraceae bacterium
ATCTCATCTGCAATATCCGCGCGGCACTCGTCGACTATTCCGAAGTCCTTTTCCTTGTAGTTCCACGCAGCCCTGCCGAACCCGAATTTGTCGAACACAGCGTGGATATCATCGTACCAGCGGAGCAGGTCAGCGCCGCCTACCTTGTCGATAACGCCGTATTCTCCGCAGTAAACCGGGACGTTCATTTTCTTGCCGACATCAGCGGCGACCTGCATTTCCGCTTCCATGAAACGGCGGTCTACGATATCCACGGGGTAATTCTCGTAAGCCTGCGCAAGGTCGGGACCGATGAATTTGAGGGACTTTTCATAGTATTCCCTTGTGGGACCGGGGTAGCTTATTTCGCATTCGTCCGTCATTTTATCTATCCAGTACGCTTTCTGATGAGTGAACACCAGCGGATTGTAGTAGTGGAAGTTGAACACGATATGCTCGTCGCACGGCTTGTCAAGCAGCGTCAGACCGAAAATTCCGTTCTGATAAATGCCGCCGATGAGCACGAAATTTTCCGGAGCATACCTGCGTATCTCGGTTATCGTGCGCGCTGCGATGCGGTTCCATATCTCCGCAAAACGGCGCTCGGTTATCTCGTTGAGCAGCTCGAAAGCAACGTCGTTACGATTGCCAAAGCGCTTTGCAATGCAGCTCCAGAGGTTCACGAAAATATCCTGATAGCGCTGATTCTCAAAGAATCCGGATTCCTGCTCGCCCTTGTCGAACGAAAATCCCATAGTCTTGTGCAGGTCGAGAATTATATTAAGCCCGTGTGCGCTGCACCAGTCCGCGCAGCGTTCCAGCAGCTTCAGTCCGCTTTCCAGAACATCGCCGCTATCGTCAAGGATTATGTTGTAGTCAAACGGCAGGCGCACATGGTCGCAGTCCCACGAAGCTATCCGAGCGATATCCGCTTCGGTGATGAAGTTCTCGATGTGTTCCTTTTCGTAGCCGCACTGGGAGAGCCAGCCGCCGAGGTCAACGCCGTTCCTGTATCCCTTGAATTCGTTCATTTTCAGCCCTCCTCTGCCGCTGTGAAATCAACGGACTTATATTCTGCGGTAAGCGGAACTGTGCCGTCAAACGCGTTCAGCCAGCCGTCAACGCCTGTTCCCGGCCATACGTTCATCATTATCTTTCCGGGAGTGGAGGGGATACTCTCGGTCGCCGTGTAGACCGCCTCGCCGTCAACGTACCATGTGATACTGTCCGCCTGCCAGTCGAAACCGTAGGTGTGGAACTCCTCGGAAGCGTCAAATCCGAGGTCGTACAGGAATTCGTGATTTCCCTTGCTGTCGGTGAAGTAGTTGAACTGCACCTTTGTTGTGTCCTTGCCGAGGAACTCAATGTCTATCTCGTCCCAAGGGTTGCTGTCGGAGGGACCAGTGTAGGTGAAGAACGAGCTTACCACGCCGTCGTTCTTTATCGGCTTCATAACGACTTCGTACATACCGTAGCCGTAGAAATCCCGTGAGCGGAACTCCGCGCCGGAATAGGGCGGCTTGTCCAGCAGGTCCTTATCAATAGTGAGCTTCATTGAGCCGTCGAAAATACTGCCGTTGCTCTTGCGCCATGTGCAGTTGAACATCGAGCCGTTCGACCAGCCGTCCGAAAATTCGAACTTCTCGCTTACATCATCGTAGGTCCCGGTGAGGTCCGCGAGAACGCTGCTTTCAGCCGTGGATTCAGTTGTTTCTGCCACGGAAGCTGTCACCTCCGAAGTCTGCGATTCTTTCTCTGCGGAGGAAGCGCCGTTATCTGCGGAACAGCCGCAGAGTGCGACAGTTCCTGCGATGAGCATAATGCTGATAATGTGTTTTTTCATAATATATCACGTTCCTTTCTGGGGTTTGGGAGTTCTGCCTTGTATCTTGATTTTAGCATAAAATCCCGCGCGATTATATTACGATACGCATAAAAATATCACGTTTTTAGTTTTATTTTAGAGGTGACCTTTATTTCCACGCCGGCTTTCATTCCGGAGGAAGAATGGTAGTACTTTTCGCGGTACTGTTTCGGGGTAAGCCCAGTTTCCTCGCGGAATTTCTGGATAAAATGGCTGTGGGAGCTGAACGCCAGGAAATTCCCGACGTCCACAGCTTCATACCGGGAATATTTCAGCATCTGGCAGGCGGCGTCTATCTTTTTCTTCAATATGTACCGGTTGAGGGTCAGCCCGGTTTCCGTGCGGAACAGCTTCGAAAGGTACTGCACCGAAAGCCCTAATTCCTCCGCTATATCGCTCACCATCAGCTTTTCGTGCAGGTGATCATAGACGTATTCCATGCATTTCGTGACCTGATAGCAGTAGCTGCTGCCGTTTTTCAGCTTCGCCATTCGCTCGGTGAAATCCGTGATAAGCTCGGAGTGTATCGCGTTTATTTCATCTGCGGAAGCCGCAAGGTCCGCTTTCCTTATATAGAGGTCGCTTAGGTTGTAGGCAGTTTCGCGTTCCATTCCGCCCTCAACGCAGAAGCGCGTGATAAACGAAACCGTTATAACAAGGTGGTATTTCAGATTCCGCAGACGGTCGGTGGAAAGCACTCCGAAACCCTCTCCGCCAAGCGGCGTGGAAAGCGTTCTTGCGGCGTCCATGTCGCCGCGCTTGACAGCCTCGTAGAAACGCATTTCATTCTCTATCGGGGTGTGGGTCATGGAGTTTTCGCGCATTTCAAATTCTATGCGCGACAGTTCTTTGTGTAGTTCGCTCATCGCATTTTCTCCTTTCTTATAAGGAAGTATCATTAAATATATTATACAAAAAAATCTCACGTCCGTCAAGCATTTCGGATAAACTGACGATACAAATGTTAAATTTCTGATATAACGCAAGTTAAGCAAATGATATAATATAGACAACAAAGGGACAGACAGCCGAAAAATATTACGACAGTCTGCACAACAAAAACGCAATCTGAAAGGAAGAATCACCATGAAAAAGTTCATCTCCATTATTACCGCCGCTGCCGCAGTTGCAGCAATCTCCGCTACCGCAGGCGCTTATTCCATCAACAAGGACCTCGGCTTCGGCTGGAGCACCAGCGTGACCATCGGCGCCGAGGAATTTGCAGACGTTACTCCCGACACCACAGTCACCATCACCTATAACGTAAACGAGAGCCTCGCCGACATGGACGGTCAGAACTACTGGTGCATCAAGCCCATGGTGAACGACGC
>CAKSHG010000249.1 GCA_934456315.1 uncultured Oscillospiraceae bacterium
AACCTCGTTTACTCCGTTATCCAGGACGTTGACCTCGCAGTCATCAACGGCAACTACGCTCTCGACAGCGGTCTTACCGCAGACGACGCCATCTACAAGGAGAGCGAGTACGCTGACAACAGCTACTACTGCCTGATCGCGGTACGCTCCGAGGACGCAGAGAACCCCGTTTACAAGCGCATCGTTGAGGCTTACCAGACCCAGGATACCATCGACATCTACAACAACGAGTTCAAGGGATTCTTCGTTCCCGCTTGGACATTAGGCTAATTCGGAATTCATAATTCGTAATTCGGAATCATGGTGCCGCTCCGCGGATATTCAAAATACCTGCGGACGGCGCCTGTGTTCCGAATTTTTATTGGAGGAATAGTAATGAAGGAGCTACTGAATATAATTCCCGACCCGGAAAGAGTAAAGCTCGGAAACATAGAGGACAAGTACCTTTCCGACACACTGGGCAGACTGAAGGGCACAGCCGCAGCGCTGGTATTCCCCAAGTCCACCGAGGAAGTCAGCGCGGTGATGAAATTCGCGAACGACCGCGGACTTCCCGTTACCCCCCGCGGCGCGGGAACCAACCTTGTCGGCTCGACAGTTCCCCACGGCGAGGGCATAATCCTTGATTTCTCGCTGATGAACCGCGTGCTTGAAATAGATGAGGACACGTTCACCGCAGTCGTCGAGCCTGGCGTGGTTTTGCAGGATTTCCAGAAGCTCGTTGAATCCAAGGGGCTGTTCTATCCCCCTGACCCGGGCGAAAAGACCGCGACCATCGGCGGAAACATCTCCACCAATGCCGGCGGAATGAGAGCCGTAAAGTACGGCGTTACCCGCGACTATGTGCGCGGGCTGGAGCTGGTGCTTTCTGACGGCAGAGTCGTCACGGCAGGTACGAAGAACGTCAAGGACGCAAGCGGGCTTTCCCTCAAGCATATCGTCATCGGCTCGGAGGGCACCCTGGCAGTCATCACGAAGTGCATTCTGAAGCTCGTTCCCAAGCCCGAGAAGTCGCTTTCCGTGGTGGTCCCCTTCCCTGACCTGTCCACCGGTATCTCCGGCGTGCTTAGCATTATCCGCGCCAACGCTAACCCTACTGCGATCGAATTTACAGAGCGCACCGTCGTGGAGCTGGGAGAGAAATTCACCGGTCTGAAATTCCCGGTTCCGGAAGCTGGCGCGTACATCATTCTGACCTTCGACGGAACGGAAAGCTCCGTTTCTGACAGCGCCGCAAGAGTCCGCGACGTAGCAAAGAAAGCGGGAGCGCTGGATTACATCACCCTGGACGACCCGAACGCCGCCGCAAACATCTGGAAGATACGCGGCTGCCTTGTAAAGGCAGTCGAAGCGGTCAGCGAGCAGGAGCCTGTTGACCTGGTAGTTCCTATCAACCGCACTGCCGACTTCATCAAGTTCGTCCACGAAACCGAGAAAAAGTCCGGCATGCAGATGGTCGCATTCGGTCATGCGGGCGACGGCAACGTACATCTGTGCATGGTACGCGGCGACCGCTCCGCAGAACAGTGGGAACACGACCTCCACGAGAACATGACGACCGTTTACAATTACGCATACTCCCTCGGAGGGCTGACCTCCGGCGAGCACGGAATCGGCATTGCAAAGCGTCCGTATTTCCTGGGCGCGACAGCTCCGGAGAACCTCGATCTTATGCGCTCCATCAAGACCGCGTTCGACCCGAAGCATATCCTGAACGACCACATTTCTTATCTTAAATAAGGGGAACGAAAATGACAGACCTTTCACTTAGAACTGCGGGATTCACTGATTCAGTGATACGCCGCATGACCAGAATATCCAACCAGTACGGCGCAGTGAACCTCTCCCAGGGCTTCCCGGACTTTGAACCTCCAAAGGAGATACTGGAACGCCTTGCCGAGGTGACCAAAGAGGATTTCCACCAGTACGCGACCACCTGGGGTTCGCAGAACTTCCGCGACGCGGTCGCCGCAAAGCAGAAGCACTTCATGGGCTACGACATCGACCCGAACTCCGAGATCGTAGTTACCTGCGGTTCTACCGAGGCTATGATGGCAGCAATGCTGTCCGTCACAAATCCCGGGGATAAGGTCATCGTTTTTTCGCCGTTCTACGAGAACTACGGCGCTGACGCTATCCTTTCCGGCGCGGAGCCTATCTATGTCCCGCTGGTTCCCCCGGAGTACAACTTTGACGCCGACGTGCTTGAGGCTGCATTCAGGCAGCACCCCAAGGCGCTGATACTCTGCAATCCCTCCAACCCCTGCGGTAAGGTGTTCACCCGCGAGGAGCTACAGATAATCGCAGACCTTGCGGAGAAATACGACGCATACGTTATAACCGACGAGGTTTACGAGCACATTCTGTACGCTCCGAACAAGCACGTTTATTTCTCCACTCTCCCTGGCATGAGGAAGCGTACTATCTGCTGCTCTTCCCTTTCCAAGACCTATTCCATCACCGGCTGGCGCCTGGGATACGTCATCGCCCCGCCGAAGATAACCGAGCGCGTGAAGAAGGTGCACGACTTCCTGACGGTAGGCGCGGCGGCTCCCTTGCAGGAGGCTGCGATAGTCGGGCTGAAATTCGGCGACGACTACTACAAGTGGCTCCAGGACAAGTACACCCACATGCGGAAGCTGTTCCTCGACGGGCTTGACAGGATAGGGATCCAGCACAACGTTCCCCAGGGCGCGTATTACGTCATGGTGGACGTTTCCGAGTTCGGCTACGAAAGCGACCTGAAGCTCTGCGAGGCTCTCGCGGAGCATGTCGGAGTAGGCGCAGTGCCCGGCTCCAGCTTCTTCCGCGAGCCGGAGAACCGCTACATCAGACTGCACTTTGCAAAGCAGGACGCGACCCTTAACGCCGCGCTCGAGCGGCTCCAGGATATCCGCAAAAAGCTCCCCGCAGCGCGCTGATATCATCATCGAAAACGCCCGCACTCACCTGATTGTGAGTACGGGCGCTATTATTTCATGAAATATAAATTATGCATTAATCAGACTCGTCAGCTGCTTTCCTTGACATCGCAACCACGCACTCAACATGTGTATCATTGTCCAAACTTAGGGTAAACTCTTTTTCTATAATCGGCAACTTAAATTCTATGGATTTCAGCCACTGACCATTTTCTTTGCGTTCTTCGTAAATCTGTACATTATCCACTAACTG
>CAKSHG010000250.1 GCA_934456315.1 uncultured Oscillospiraceae bacterium
CCGCCGGAGGATTCTTCGGCAGCGGGTTCAGGCTCCGCAGGAGCCGTCACCGTGTTGGCTGCGAGGAGCTTCTCGATATCGTCCTGGGACATTTTGCCGCCGGAGGGTTCTTCCTGCGAGCGTGTCGAGGGATCAACATTAATATCCGGCTCGGGGGCAGGGGAGTCCTCGATTCCTGCCGAGCGCAGAAGCGCTTCGATGTCGTCCTGGGACATCTTGTTGTTCTCGACCTCGGTTGCGGGAGCATATGATGTTTCGGGCGCATACGTTGTCGCCGGAGCAGGCTCCGGTTTAGCGGATTCCTCCGCCATCAGGCTTACGACATCTATTTTGTGCTGGTTCAGTATGCTTGTCACATCGGCGTCGGGCTGCTTTGCGTGGCGCGCGGAACGTCCCGGACGGTACTCTCCGCTGGGGTAGGAAATAAGCGGCACAGGCTGCGCCTCCGGGTCGATGAGGTACTTGTCGAACTCGGCGCACGCCTGCTCGAATGTAATGTCCTCGCCGTCGAACTTTATCCAGTAGTCGTCGTATGGAGTGATACCGTGGGTGCGCTGGAGAATGTTGTAGACATTGTATTTCTCTATTCCCATTCTGTCGAGAATGGGGTAGGTATAGGGAGTCTTATCCTGGAAAACCCGGCAGGAAAAGAGATAGTAGATATCCGAAATGTCCAGCGGACGGTGTATCGTGGTCACCATCAGCTCCTTAAAGCGTGTGATGATGGTGTAGGATACCTCCTCGTCCTCTGAAACGAGGTATTCGCACACTGGCGCGTCGCACTTCCACACTGTGAACTTCAGCGGTAGCGGCATTTCGAACGCGCTGTTGTCAACAATTCGATACCGGTTCGCTTTTAATACAACATTTTCCATAGCTTGATCCTCCGGAACTCCTCTACATTATTAGATACATTATACCACATTTTTGAAACATAAGCAATAGTTTTTTTATCTCTCCATATTGTGAACAAAATAAAATTCTGCGATTTGTGCAGGTTTAATAAAAATGCCAAACGACGACAATTTATTATCGTCAAAGTGTTTACAGAAAGGTTTTTTTATGTTATACTAATACTAAGTAGCTGTGTCTTTTCATGGCTCATTGCGGAAATAATCTGCCCCTTGCAGAACGGGCAGAACGGAAACGGGGAGTATATATGAAGATCAGAACAATGCTGATGATCAGCGCAATGCTGTTTGCGATACTGCCGATGGTGATCTACACGGTATTCGCGAACACAATGCTTTCTTCTGATGGCGACAAGCAGTTCAGGGACACCTTGCTCGAGGTCGTTGATAACGAGCGCGGCACCCTGCAGACCTACCTTGACACGGTGGATAAGCAGGCTGAAACGATCCTGAACAACGCCGAGGTGAAGGACGTCATCGCAAACGAAAAGACAAATGACTATGTCGGCAACTATCTCGTGCAGTTCGCAAACGAGAATCCCGAGATCGAGTCCATCTCGCTGGTTGACAAGAACGGCAAGGTGTTCTGCGGAAGCACTGGCAAGACTGGTCAGGTGATCGATAATTTCGGCGCATACGACAGCTACGCTGACGGCGCGCTGTACTACAACGCGATCATCAACCCCGAGGCGACCGGCGGCGGAACCAACCCGACGATGTTCTACAAGAAGCATCAGGGAAGTGCGACCCTGCTGATAAGCTACAAGCTGTCCGGCAAGGGATTCCTCTACGGCGCGTCCGGAGGAAGCACGTTCTACAACGGCTCCGTTACTATTGTGGATTCTTCCCCCAGCCATAACTACAACATCGTTGATAACTTCAAGGTGAACCTTTATTATGAGTTCCCCTCCGATGTATTCAAGAGCAGGATCGACAGCCTGACTGATGAAACTGTTCCGGAGATCATCGAATATACGCCGGTTAACGGCTCCTCTGACAAGTGGTATGCCGCAATGGTAAAGGTCGGCGGCGAAAACGGACTTATCGCGATCGCAAGCTGCCCTGTTACCGGCAACGCCAACTCCTTTGCGCTTCCCGCAGGAAACGGCATAGTACTTGCCTGCGTGCTCATTTCGCTTGTTGTCATTGCAGGCGCGATAGTGGTTTCCATTCTGGTAACAAAGCCGCTCAAGACCATCGAGGAAACCCTCGTAAAGGTACGCCGCGGCGACCACGAGGCACGAATCCCGAACGAGGTCAGCAACAACGAGTACGGACAGATGTCCCGTGCGTTCAACAACCTGCTTGACGAGATCGTAGTCAGCGAGGACAGATACCGTACCATCACGGAGATGTCCGACAACATCATTTTCGAGTGGAACTTCAAGACCAACGAGGTATTCTTCTCCAACAACTTCAACAAGAAGTTCAGCTACCGTGCTCCGTCCGACCACTTCGGTGACAGCTTCCTGTTAAAGGCGAAGCTCCATGAAGAGGACGCAGAGCGCTACAAGCAGGACCTCGAGGCGCTCGGCAGAGGCGAGGAGTTCAAGCACAACGAGTACCGCATGAAGAACATCTACGGCGACTACATCTGGGTGCTCATCAGAACAGCGACCCTCCGCGACAAGGAAGGCAACCCGCTGAAGATCGTCGGAGTTATCCTGGATATCGACCGTGCGAAGAAGAGCGAGCAGCAGCTCACTACCCGTGCAAGCTTTGACGCTCTCACCGAGCTTTATAACCGTGAAACCATCGAGAGCCAGATCGACAATGAGATCACGCTTTCCGAGGCGCGTAAGTCCGAGATGGCGGTTCTGTTCATCGACGTAGACGACTTCAAGCACTATAACGACCAGTACAGCCACGCGACCGGCGACCAGGTACTGAAATTCGTTGCAGGAACCATCAAGGGCGCTGTGAACGAGTTCGGCTTCGCAGGACGCTACGGCGGCGACGAGTTCATCGCATGCATACGCAACGCCGAGGTCAACGACCCGACGAGAGTTGCGCAGGATATCATCTCCAAGCTTGAAGAGGGCTTCGAGTGTGACGGCGTTCACCTCACGGTCAGCGTATCCATCGGTATTTCGATGATCAAGGACGACTACAACACCCGTGTTGAGTATATCATCGGTAAGGCCGATGACGCGATGTATTCCGTTAAGAAGAACGGTAAGTCCAACTACGCGTTTATCTGATTTTACAGTTAAAAAGACCGCTCCGAAAGGAGCGGTCT
>CAKSHG010000251.1 GCA_934456315.1 uncultured Oscillospiraceae bacterium
GCCCGCATAAACGAGCTTAGCAAGAAATACGGAATTTCCATCGACCCCGACAAGAAAGTCTACAACATGTCCGTCAGCGAGAAGCAGTCCGTGGAGATAATGAAGATACTCTACCGCGGCGCCGACGTACTTATCCTGGACGAGCCTACCGCCGTCCTCACTCCGCAGGAGATACGCGCGCTGTTCGATATCCTGCGCGGAATGAAGGAGCGCGGCTGCTGCATAATCATCATCACCCACAAGCTCGCGGAGGTAATGGAGATATCAGACCGCGTGACGGTGCTTCGCAAGGGCGAATCCATCACCACCGCGGTCACTAAGGATTCCACCCCGCAGGAGCTGACCGAAATGATGGTCGGCAGCGCGGTTTCCCTCGAAATAGACCGTCCAAAGGAGAAGCTAAGCGAACAGCCCGTGCTGTCCGTCAGCGGGCTTTCCAAGAAGTCGTTCGACGGAGTGGACCTGCTGCGCGGAATGAGCTTCGACCTCTACGGCGGCGAGATCCTCGGCGTTGCGGGTATCGCAGGCAGCGGTCAGAAGGAGCTGTGCGAGATAATCGCCGGGCTGATGAAAGCAGACGGCGGCTCTGTTAAATTCAGCGGCGAGGAGATCCTCGGGCTGTCGCCCCGGGCTATCCTCCGGCGCGGGATAAGCATGAGCTTTATCCCGGAGGACAGACTCGGCATGGGTCTGGTAGCGGGCATGAGCGTCATGAACAACGTTATCCTCAAGAGCTACAACCGCAACCCCGGTCCGTTCCTCGACCGGAAATTCGCAAAGACCCTCGCGGAACAGATAGTGCAGGATTTCGACATCTCCACGCCGTCAGTGAATCACGAAGTAAAGAAGCTCTCCGGCGGCAACATTCAGAAAGTGCTGCTCGGGCGCGAGATATGGCTTAGCCCGAAGGTGCTGATAACCGCCTACCCCGTCCGCGGACTGGATATCGGAGCCTCCTACAACATCTACCGCGTGCTGAACGAGCAGAAGAAAAAGGGTGTAGCCGTGCTGTTCATCGGCGAGGACCTTGACGTGCTCAAGAGCATTTCCGACCGCCTGATGGTAATACACGACGGCGAGGTCGTTGATATCGTCGACCCCGAAAAGGTCACCAAAGAGGATATCGGCATGATGATGCTGGGTCACAAGCCCGGAGCAGAGGGAGGCGAGGCTGTATGAGCATTGCAAACAGAGTACACATAACAAAGCGCACCGGCGCTTCCGGCGGAGCGCAGCTCGCGTCAAGGCTCATCGCAATCGTTGTCGCGCTGCTCGCCTCGGGTCTGGTAATGCTCTTTATGGGCTACCACCCGCTGGAAATATTCGGCAAGATAATTACATCGTCGCTGTCTACCTACAGCAGATTCGGCGAAACCATGAACAAGACCATTCTGCTGACCATGCTGTCGCTGGGTATCTCCATCGCGTTCCGCATGAAGTTCTGGAACATCGGCGCGGAGGGTCAGTTCTACATGGGTGCGTTCGGAGCCGCGCTGATCGCGTTCGGCTTCCCCGACCTGCACGCCTGGCTGCTGCTGCCGCTGATGGGACTTTCCGCGTTCGTTTTCGGCGGACTGTGGGCGCTCATTCCGGCGCTCATCAAAGCTAAGTTCACCACCTCGGAGACCCTCGTCACACTGATGATGAACTACATCGCAATATCGTTCATCTCCTACCTCCAATACGGCCCGTGGAAAGATCCGGAATCCCTCGGCGCCGCGAAGATAGCAAGATTCTCCGACAACGCGATACTTCCCAAGGTGTTCGGTATCCACGCAGGCTGGATAATCATGCTGGTGCTGGTGGTCGTGATGACCATCGTGCTGAAATACACAAAGCTGGGCTACCAGATAGACGTACTCGGCGAGAGCGAAACCACAGCTAAGTACGCCGGTATGAACACGCTGAAAATAATGATAGTTGCGGTGCTTATCTCCGGCGGTCTGTGCGGAGTTGCAGGATTCATGCAGGCGTCCGCAGTCGAGAAGTCCATCACTGACCAGATGTCCGGCGGACTGGGATTCACGGCGGTTATAACAGCGTGGCTCGCGAAACTGAAGCCGCCGGTCATCGTCGTGGTTTCGTTCGCATTCTCAATGCTGCTCCAGAGCGGAAAGGCGCTCCAGGTAATGGGTATCCCCTCCTCGATAACCGAGGTGCTCCAGGGCGTTATAATCTTCTTCGTTCTCGGCAGCGAGTTCTTCATCAACTACAAGATTTCGTTCCGCAAAGCTGAATGCAGTGCTGAAAAGGAGGGCTGATATGGATATCCTGAATGAAATTTCGCTGTTCCTCCAGACCTCCATTCAGATGGGAACGCATATTCTTTTCGCCATCGTCGGCGGTATCATCTGCGAGAAGGTCGGAAATATGAACCTCGGTATCGAGGGCATGATGCTGATGGGCGCGGCTATTGGATTCCAGGTAGCCTGCGCGACCGCTAACCCGTTCCTTGCGGTGCTTTCCGCTGGTCTTGCCGGGCTGGTCGGAGCGCTCATCTACGCGTTCATCACGGTCACGCTGCGCGGAAACCAGGTCGTGACCGGTCTGGTGCTGACCATCTTCGGAACCGGCGTCGCGGGCTTCATCGGGAAGTCCGTTTCCGGAAACACAGTCCCCTCCGAGGTCGTAAATGCGTTCAAGCCCTATGATATCCCGGTGCTGTGCGATATCCCGATAATCGGAAAGGCTCTGTTCTCCCAGAGCGGCTACGTCCAGGCGGCGATAGTCGTGGCGATACTCGCGTACCTCTACATCAACAAGACCCGTTTCGGGCTGAACATGCGTGCGGTAGGCGAGAATCCCGCCGCAGCCGACGCGTCGGGTATCAACGTTACGCTCTATAAGTACGTTCACGTCCTCGCCGGTGGATTCCTCTGCGGAGTCGGCGGCGCGTACCTCTCCACCGTGTTCCTCACAACCTGGCAGGACAACGTCACTGCTGGCGCGGGCTGGATAGCGGTCGCACTGGTGATCTTCAGCACCTGGAACCCGCTCAAGGCGATTTTCGCGGCTTACCTTTTCGGCATGCTGAAGGGGCTGAACTTCAAAATGCAGGGCTGGGGATTCCAGGTACCCTCGCAGATACTTGAAATGCTGCCCTACATCGCTACGATAGT
>CAKSHG010000252.1 GCA_934456315.1 uncultured Oscillospiraceae bacterium
CGGGTCGCCTCCGCGCTCGCAGAGGCTTTCGGCTGCGGAGTGAACGACCTGCCGCTCACGCTGGTGCTCTCCTGGTACGAGCAGAAAGCGGTCTGCATTCTCCTCTCACTTCTCTACCTCGAGCTGAAAAACATCATTCTCGGTCCGACTATCCCGGCGTTTGTTTCTCCGGCGGTCCTTGAGTTTTTGCAGAACGAATTCAAGCTCCGTGCGGCTACTACGCCGGAGGATGACCTCAAAATGATACTCGGATAAGAATGACCTGAATTTTATATGCACCACTACCGTTTTGCTGGTGCATAAGCTTTCATTATAGAAATGATCCCGGCGGACTGTCGGGATCATTCCTTATTATCAGTTTTTAGGGAGCGTCATCGTAAATGTCGTTCCGCTGCCCTCGGTGCTTTTCACTGTGATGGTACCGCCGTGGAGCGATACTCCATGCTTAACAATGGAAAGTCCGAGACCAGTGCCGCCTATTTTGCGGGAATGGCTCTTGTCGGCGCGGTAGAATCGCTCGAATATACGTCCGATACTGTCCGCCGGCACGCCTATTCCCGTATCCGATACGGTCATCACGATATTGTCGCCGCTGCTGCGCACGTCAACATCCGCTCTGCCGCCCTGTTTGTTGTACTTCACCGCGTTGTCGATGAGATTGTAGATTATCTCGCCCAGCACCGCCGCAATTCCGGTAAACTCACAGCGCTCTCCGGTCACGCTTATCGTGACGTGCTTTTCGTCAGCCTGCGGCTGGAGCCGCTCCGCTGCCGACTGCGCCAGCTCGTAGAGGTCTACCCTCTCCTGCTGGTCGGTGAACGTGTTCTCGTCCAGCTGCGACAGCTTCAGGATATCCTGTATCAGGGTTATCATGCGCCCCGCTTCGTCGCGGATATTCTTCGCGAATCCCGGGATATCCTCCGGCTTTACGATACCGCCTACCAGCATGTCGGATATTCCGTAGATGGTGGTCAGCGGAGTCTTAAGCTCGTGGGATACGTTCGAGGTAAACTCGCGGCGCAGCTCCTCGCGCGCCTCCTTTTCCGTGATGTCGAGTATTATCATAACCGCGCCGGTAACGCTGCTTCCGGTGAACGCCGGCGTTGCGATGACCTGATATATCTTCTCCGAAAGGGTCAGTTCAGCCTCGCTGCGCTTTCCCGAAAGCGCCGTTTCAACAACGGTGCGGAACGCCTCGCTGCGGTTCAGGACCAGCACGCTGCGGCTCGACCCGGTGAAATCCGAACCGAGTATGTTCAGCGCAGCCGTGTTGTAAGACAGCACCTCGGTGCGGCTGTCGATTATCAGGAATCCCTCGCTCATGTTCTCGGTTATGAGCGTGAATTCCTTGCGGCTGCGGGTAAGCTCCGCTATCTTCTGCTCTATCTCGCGGTTCTGCTCGCTTATGCGGTGGAGCAGCGGCGCTATCTCGCCGTAGCTCTCCCCGATGTCGGGATTTCGCAGGTCGATACTGTTTATCGGCTTTACTATCACCTTAGCGACTATAGCCGCAACTCCCAGGGAAACCATCGCCGCTATCAGGACTACCAGCAGGACTTCCCACCACATTCCTCCGATACGCGCCATCACGGTATCCATCGTACCGGCAACGCGCACAACGCAGCCGTAGCCGATGACCCGGGCGCAGTACACCGTCATTTCCGACATGGTGTAGCTCTCACGGACCGCCGTTCCGGTACCGGACTGCTTTGCAGCGATTATCTCCTCGCGGTTCAGATGATTCTCCATCGTGGAGGGGTCGGCTTCATTGTCGAAAAGCACAGTGCCATCCTGGTCGATGTAGGTTATACGGTTCTCAAACGTGCCGTGGATATCGCGGCTAAGCTTCTCAAGGCTCTCGACGTCGTCCGCCGGAGTTGTGTTCTCCATCGTTGCCGCAAGCAGCATCGCCTGCTGCTCGAGCTGCTTCTTGAAAAGCTGCTGCTCCTTAGTATAGGCAACGCCCAGCACCATCGCCACCGCCGAAATTATCGCGACCAGCGATACAATGAACGCGCCGCCGAAAATTCGTTTCGTCATACAGGCTCCTTACGCAATGTCCACTGCCTTGTAGCCTATGCCGCGGACCGTTTCTATCATTCCGCCGCAGTCGCCGAGCTTCATTCGCAGCGTCCGGATATGTACGTCCACCGTGCGGCTCTCGCCGTCGAAATCGTAGCCCCATACCTTGGAGATTATCTTCTCGCGGGAAAGCACCGTGCCCATATTCTCCAGCAGGTAGCACAGCAGCTCGAATTCCTTGAACGTGAGCTGTACCTCGCTGCCGTTGACGCGCACGATATGTTTGGAAGTGTTGACGTAAAGCCCGCCGAAATCGTACTCCTTCGTTTCCTGGGAGGAAGTGCGGCGGAGCAGCGCCTTTATCCTGGAGATGAGCTCCATCGTGCCGAAAGGCTTCGCAACGTAGTCGTCCGCGCCGCTGTCAAGACCTATCACCTTATCGTACTCCGAGCCCTTTGCGGTCAGCATGATGACCGGCAGCCCGACGTATTCCGGATTGGAGCGCAGCTTTGCAAGCACCTGCATGCCGTCCTCCTCCGGAAGCATTATGTCGAGCAGTAGCACGGAAGGAGTTTCCTCCTTCATCGCAGCCCAGAACTCGCTCGGGCGCTCAAAGCCCTTTGCCTCCAGCCCGGAATTGTTCAGCGCATACAGCACGAAATTCCTTATATTCGCGTCGTCCTCCAGCATGTATATCATAGTTTTCCTCTCTTTCAGCGGAAATCAGCGCTCTCCGGTGATGGAGTAGACCACCCATTCCGCGATGTTAGTCGCATGGTCGGCGATACGCTCAAGGTACTTCGCCGCCATCAGCAGATCCATAAAGTACTCCGCGTCGCCGGAATCGCTGCGAACAAGGTCGATAAGCTCCTCCTTTACCTTGAGGAAAAGGGAATCCACCTTATCATCCGCGTCTATCGCCTTTTTGGCAAGACTGACATCCTTACGCACGAAGGAATCAACGCTCATCGTCACCATGCTGATAGCCTCGTTTGCCATATCGGATATGTGTACCTTTCCGGCAAGGTCGGTGGAGTGCACGAATCCCGCGATTTCCGCGATATCCTGCGACTGGTCG
>CAKSHG010000253.1 GCA_934456315.1 uncultured Oscillospiraceae bacterium
CCACCGCAGGCTCTGCGCTGTCCTATATCATCGGCAGGAATACGATCCAGCCGGAAACGGCGGACGAGATAAAGAGCGGGAAGAACGTGCTGATATACGCCGGGCTTAACGACGAGCTGAAATTCGATTTCACCTATCAGGGGCATACCTACGAAGTCGGGTTCAATATCCCGGGAGGGTCGTACTATCCCGACGAGATAGCCGCCGCGATACAGACCGCCGGGCGCGAGGCGATGGGTAAGATGACCGATGTCAACGGCGACCCGCTCCCCGCTGAGAATTTCCACGCAACGATAGGTCTGAGCGCGATAGGAGTCAGCGAAAACTCAACGGGTATCGACAATTCCGACAAGCTGATACTCAGCTATATCGTCCCGGACAACGGAACGGTGAAGCAGGTGGACGCGATAATAGACGGCGTGCGCGGAAACTCGGCGTACAGGCTTTTCTATGACGCCACCCAGTCGCCGAGGCCGTCGAGGATAATCGGAAAATCCGACCTTTCCGGCGGCGTGACGATAATCTCCGGGCAGAACGACGAGCTTATGTTCGAGCTGGACGGCGTTCCGCTGACGGTGAAGATACCCGCGGGGACTTACGATTCCCGTTCGGTATCCGAGGCGCTGAACAAGGAGCTGGAGGCGATACCCTGTCTTGTCCGGGCGGTGGACAACAACGGAAATCTGATGTTCTACACCACGGAAAACGGCGCGTACGACATAGACAAATTCACTGGCAGCGCTTCTGACGAGCTGTTCTACGGCGCGGACAAGCGCGACGACGACAACGAGATAGGCATACATTACGGCAGGCGCACGAACAGCTACATCTGGTACGACAAGACACGCGCGGACGAGCACCTCATGCGTATCAACACCACCGGCGTGACCACAGTCGACCGCGCGCTGAAAGCGATAAGCCGCCTTGATTACGCCAACGACTACCTTTCCAAGTGGCGGGCGGTATCCGGCGCGCAGCGCAACCGTTCCGAGCACGCGTACAGCGTCAACGCTACCACGGTGGAGAACCTTGAGAGCGCGGAATCCGGCATTCGCGACGCGGATATTGCGGAGGAGGTAAAATCCGCCGCCAAGCAGAAGCTCATAATGCAGGCGCAGGGGTACATCATGTCAAAGCAGAAGGAGAACAGCCAGTCTGTTCTGGATATCATGGCGTGACGGAGGAATGCGGCGCAGTTCCGGCGAACCACACCCGCGCGGCAATGCCGATTTCCATCGGAATCCACAAAACCAGTTATAAATGAAGCCGCTCCCGGAGCCAGTTCAGGCAATGGGAGCGGCTTTTATCTGATATGAACAGATTACAGATTCACAAGCAAACCGCCCCGAGCCAAAAGCCCGGGGCGGTTTCCGCATAACAACCAATCTGGAAGGATTTTTAGATTTTAGGATATGACTGCTTTTTTCAGTACCTCCGCAGCGTCGGACGCATTTACCGTTCCGTCGCCGTTGAGGTCAGCCGCCGCAAGGTTTGCACCGGCGGAAGCTCCGACTGCATACTTCAGTATCTCGGAAGCGTCGAGCGCGTTCAGGATACCGTCGTTGTTCATATCGCCGGGAAGAGCGCTGAACTCGCACAGCATAACTGCATAGTCGCCCTTGCCGTCAACGCCGGGGACTGTCACCTTTCCGGTGCTGTCGAGCTTTGCACAGCCCATGAATACCAGCTTACCGTCCACGGACTTGTACAGGTTCACGAACCTGCCCGCAAAATCAGCCTTGAAGCTTACCGCGATTCCCGCCGGGATATCCGCGCCGCTTACCGTGAACTGAATGCCGGAAATGCCTGCCAACCCGTCGGTCTTTAGCTTCAGGGTCGGGATAAGCGTGAGGTCTGTCGAAGCCGCGTTCTTTATCTGCGCGCCGTCTATTACCCAGCTCTTTACGCTGTCGACGACGAATGTCGCTTTGATTTTCTTATCAGCTATCTGCTTCATCACCTCTGCGGGAACGGTGTAGTTTCCGTTCAGGCTGATGGTCACAGCACCGCCCTCTGCAAGCTTTGCTATTGAACCTGCGATGCCTGCCCAGCTTGTTTCCTTGCCGTTGAAAGCAGGCTTGGTTTCCTCCGTCTTAGCGGAGGACGGTCTTGACGAACCGCCCGAAGAACCGCCGGACGAACCTCCCGAAGAGCCGCCGGAGGTACCGGACTTCTTAGTGAACACTGCAGTTACGATGTCGCTTGCAGACGCGTCAGCGCTTACCGCGAACGCCTTTACTTCCGCGGAATCGGTCAGCGTGAAGCCGCCTGAGTACTTTGTGGAATCCGCTGTAGGTGTGGAGCCGTCCGTGGTGTAGTAGATATCCGCACCTGCGGTCGCGCAGGTGATGGTAACGGTCTGCGAGCCTGTGAACGTGCCGCCGTCCGGGGAGATGACCGGAGCCGCAGTCTTTTCAGCTTCAGCCTTGAGGGTTTCCTCCTCCATGACGTAACCGCAGACGGTGCACGCCTTGTAGCGGTGACCGTCCTCGGTGGCTGTAGGCACGATGTCGGTCACCCAGTCGCCGGCGGTGTGCGGTTCGGTTTCGGTGGTCTTGCCGCAGGCGCACTCATGCCAGTGACCGGACTTATCGTTAGCCCAGCTCTCGCTGAATACACAGGTGTGCTCCTCGTCGGCTACGAACGCGTATACGCTGAAGTGCTCGAGGTATACAACGTAGCTGTCCTCTCTCTGCTTGCCCGGGATAAGCTCCTTTGTGCCGTCGTCAAGCAGGCGGTAGCAGTAGAACGTCTTGCCGCGGTGCCCCTTGGGTATCGGGATAACGACCTCCACAAGACCATCGTAGCCGTTGGAGTAGTCCTGGTCGCCGTTTATCAGCGTGAGGTCGAGCAGGCTGTACTTCTTGTTAGCGGAAATTTCAGTTCCGAGAGCTTCCTCCGCGCGCTTTATGCCCTCCTCGTCGTATATCTCCTTCGCCTTTACCTTTACCTTGCTGAGGTCAAGCCCTACGCCCGCTTCGCTCTTGTCCTTCATGTTGAATGCGGGGGTCGCGATTATCGTGGTTATCTTTTCGTCCTCGGGAGTATCGGGGTTGGTTTCTACCTCGCTCTCCTTGGCGTTGTCCTTGTC
>CAKSHG010000254.1 GCA_934456315.1 uncultured Oscillospiraceae bacterium
CATAGGAGAAGTTGAAGTCAACAGCGTCCTTGGAACGAGCGCCAACCTGCAGAGTGATGCTGTCTGCATAGGTCAGGTTGCTAGTGCCGTGCTCATAAGCGTTAGGTGTAGAAACGCCCTTGTCGTAATCTACCTTACCTACAACCTTACCAGCCTGGTTTTCAACATTACCGCCAGCCTTAACTTCATATGTCTGCTCAACCTTGAAAGACTTGGTACCAGCGTCCCAACCTACAGTAGCACCGTCGATATCATTAACTTCAGCGCCCTTATCATTATAGAGCTTGTCGTTAGCTACAGTGTAGTTGGTACCGTTGATGGTAATAGATGTGGTATCAGCATTTACCTTGTAGTAAGTGGTAGCAGTAATTGTACCGCCATCCTTTACCTGGCCATTCTCAATTGCGAGATCAGCTACTGAATAAGTAGTGTCGCCAAGCTTAACATCAGCATCGGTCTTGCCGCCCTTTACCTTGATGTTAACACCGTTAACATTCAGAGTACCGTTGCCAGCAGCGTCGATAGCGCCCTTAACCTTGCCGCTGTAAGTCATTGTGCCTGCAGGGGAAGAGTTCTGGGAGATTGTGAAAGAGGGGTGAACAGCAACCTGCTGATTGTTGTTAACAACAGTGCCGTCAGCCATTGTACCGCCGTTCAGAGCAACTCTGCCGTTGAAGTCGGTGTCAGCGATCTGGTTCAGTTCGTCGTTCAGCTGATCGAACTCGAGCTGGATAGCGTCACGGTCGGTAGTGTTGTCGTATGTACCGTTAGCGGACTCGGAAGCGAGCTCCTTCATTCTCTGAAGAATGGAGTGGGTCTCCTGAGCAGCACCCTCATAGGTCTGGATCATGGAGATACCGTCCTGTGCGTTTCTCTTAGCCTGGCCAAGACCACGGATCTGGGATCTCATCTTCTCGGAAATTGCGAGGCCGGCAGCGTCATCACCAGCGCGGTTGATTCTGTAACCGGAAGAAAGCTTCTCAGAAGACTTCTTCAGACCAGCTACGTTTGTGTTCAGCTTGTTGTACGCGTTAAGAGCGTTTAAGTTGTGCTGTACTACCATTCCCATAGTAATATCCTCCTTGAATTTACGCGCCTCTAAAATCGGAATCATTCCTGTGAGGCGGTTGGTTAAAGTAATGGTTTCCGTCCGTCCTTATGTACACTTGGACCTCCGGAATTTTTAGCTTTTCAGCTATCACATATATTATATCGGCTGAATTCTCCGTAACTTTAGCGTTTTTTTAAATAATTTTTTATTTTTTTCTGAAATTTTGTTTATTATTTACCCCGGCGCTGTTATTATAATAAGGTAAGGACTTCTGTTTGTTGACATTCCGGTTTAACTGTGCTATAATTTAACCATAGATAAAGTCGTGACTAACATCGATGAAGGGAAGTGCCGCCAATGAAAAAAATAGCTGCTCTGCTGCTGTCGGCAGCGCTTCTGCTCACCGGCTGCTCCGCCGGTGACCAGCGCAGCTCCGGACCGCTGACGCCGGATCAGGTGTTCTCCGGCGGAACTCCGGATATCGACATCGAGGGCTATGAACGCCCTTCGTCAATGCTGATGATGTCCTCACAGCAGCTAGTCACGAACATGCGTATCGGCTGGAACCTCGGGCACTCGCTGGAGTGCTGCTTTTCAAACGTCGCGGGCGACACCATCCCGGACGTCACCCCGAAAGACTGGCAGAAGATCGACGAAACCTTCTGGGGGAATCCCGCAATTTCCGAAAAGCTGTTCTGGTCGCTGACCGACAGCGGCGTGAACGCGGTGAGGCTCCCGATAACCTGGCGGGAACACATCGACGAAGCGGGAAACATCGAAGAAGACTGGCTCAACCGCGTGCAGCAGGTCGTGGATTACGCGTATAACTGCGGAATGTACGTTATAGTGACGGTATATCACGACGGAGCAAACGACAACGACGCATGGATACGCAATGCCGTAAAGGACTACAACGGCACGCTCTCAAGATACGCCAATCTCTGGTCGCAGATATCCGAAAGGTTCCGCGCATACAACGAGCGGCTGCTTTTCGAGAGCATGAACGAGGTGGAATTCATCGGCAGCGGCAAGGACCGCGCCTATGAGATACTGAACAATTTCAATCAGAAATTCGTCGACACCGTTCGCAACAACGGCGGCAACAACATTTACCGCCATCTTATTGTGGCTGGATACGGTGCGAATATCACCGACACCTGCGATGAACGATTCAAAATGCCGAACGATATCGCCGGAAGAACGATCCTTTCCGTGCATTACTACACTCCGAAAACATTCTGCCTGGCGCCGATACAGAATTACTGGGGAAACAAATCCGAACAGAACTGGATGAGGACCCAGATAGAATCCCTTAGGACCACCTTTGTCGACAACGGTATACCCGTCCTGATAACGGAATTCGGCGCAAAGGGGAGCGACGCAGCAAGCCGCGTGTTCTTCTCAGAAATGCTGACAAAGCTTTGCCGCGACAATTACATATCGACATTCCTGTGGGACGACGGAAGCGAATTCGACCGCACAAGCTTCACCTGGCACACGCCGGCGCTCATCAGGGCGCTGAAACGTGCGACCAGTGGAAACAGCTACGTTCCTGAAAAGCTCGAACAGATAGGAACAGAGGAATCTCCGGAACCTCCGACATTCTCAGAAACCGCTGAACCCTCTGAACCTTCCGAACCTGCCGGAACGTATGAAACACACGAATCCAAAGTCACTGCTGAATCAGCAGAAACTACCGTCGCTGTACCGCAAACCTACGAGATACCGCCCGGAACATTCCAGTCATTATCCTGACAAAATTGCAGATAATATTCAGGCGCACCAAAGCAGTGCGCCTGAAATCATTTCACGGAGGAACAGCAAATGCAGGATATAACTGAACACACAAGCTTTTCAAACTGCCACCGCACAAAAAATCCCGGCGGAGCCAGGAAGCCCAAGCCATACAAAGTCGCAGATGTGGAGCTATCCTCACCGCAGACCGACCCGCAGGGAATGTACACCGGAATTCCGGCTGACCCGGACGACGAACCTGTCCAGGACGCAGACGA
>CAKSHG010000255.1 GCA_934456315.1 uncultured Oscillospiraceae bacterium
CTTTCGTCCGGGACGAAGTCGGAGCTTATACCGAGCTTGTAGATGGTTTCGTACTTTGAGCCGCTCTCCTGGGTGGAATCTGCGGTGCCCTCGGCGGTGGAAGCCGCTTCTTCGATCCTCACCTGCTGCTCACGGTTTGCGTAGACCGCAAGCCCCTTGCCGTCGGAGTTCTTCAGTATCTGCTCCGCTGCGTCGTCCACATAGACGGAATGCACCAGTTCCTCTATCTGCTCGAGCGAGGTGTAGTCCGTGCTGTTGACGGTGTAGTAGCCGTCCTCCGGGAGGTTTCCGTAGGGTTCGTCCTCATGGTAAAGCCCCTCGGTAACGAACAGGCGGAGTATCTCATGGCTGCTGTTCAGCAGGTCATGCGCTGCATACTCGCACTCTTTCTGGTACTCCTGAGTGAGATATGAGGTGTCCTGCGCATGGCTCACGGAATTATTGCCGGACTGCGCCGGGGAAGCGGGAGCCTTGTTCATCATCACCATAGCGGCGACTGCGAGCGCTATTGCCGCGACTGCTACGACTATTGTTGAGATAAGCGGGATATTGTTGGAATTCTTTTTGGTGCTCATTCAGTTTAGCTGCCTTTCGTGGTTACGTGTTATGGTGCTCACGCCTTGTTTTCAGCGGTCTTATCAAAGGAGATTGCCTCGGGGAATACGCTGCGGCTGTCCTCCTTGGAAAGGAAGGTCGTGTTGACATAACCCTGAATGATGGCTCCGTCGGTAACTGCGATAGTGGAAGCGTTGATATCGCCGAACACGATAGCGTCACGCTTGAGCTCCGCCTTGCCGCCTATTTCGAGTTTGCCTCGTATTCTGCCGTTTACATCGGCGTACTGAGAGCTAAGATCTCCGATAAGTATCGTGTCGCGGTCCATGCGCACCTTGCCCTTGAGGTTGAGGTTGCCCTGCATCGCCGCAGAATTCATGTTGGCGTTGTTGCACTTGATGTCGCCTACTACCTTTCCGGACATTTCGATGTCGCGGGTGGTTTCAACGTTGCCCTTGATGTTGCCGTCCACCTGCATATTTGCAAGGCTGCGGACGTTGCCGTCAATTATCGTGTTTCGGGAAATAACGGTAACTTCATCGGTATCGCTGGGGGCGTCTATCGACTGCCCGGGCGCTGTCGGTGGCACCGGAGGAACATATCCGCCGTTGCCGCCGCCGAATCCTCCGTAGTTCTGACCATTAGCCGCGCCGTAATTAGGCATGCCCTGGTTCATCTGGGGATTCTGTATATTCTGGGCGTTCTGTCCCATATTATTTTGTGCATTCTGGGCGCGGTAATACGGAGTTTCGAACGGAACTCCTGCCGCATTCGCGCCATTCTGCGGATCAAACTGATAGTTCTGCGCCTGTGCAGACTGAGAAGCCTGTGCGGTTTGCGCCTGTGCCGGCTGCACGGGTTGTGCGGGCGCGGACTGCGCCGGCTGAACAGACTGCGTGGGCTGCGCTGACTGGACCGGCTGTGCGGACTGCATCTGCTGCGTCGGCTGTGCAGGCTGCGCGGGCTGTTCCTGCTGGAACTGCTGCTCCGGAGCGTTGAGATATCTGTCAAGCTCAGTTGGCTGCGCTGACTGCGCGGACTTATCGGTCTTTTCCCCGTTTTCCTCAAGACCGTCTTTCTTCCACAGTTCCTTTACCGCCTGTGAAAAATTATCCTTGATACCCATATTTATTCCTTTCTTTTTCTGCTGTGCAGCCTAACGTCAGGCAAAAGGCCCGGTGAACTGAACAGGTCTTGTATCGTTGTTTATCTTGTCGAATTTATATCCGTCGCTCACCAGCACATGCAGCACGTCGCCGAGCACAAGCACGGTATTCGGCGTGGAGTTGGAATCGTGCATCAGCACTATGGAGCGATAGCAGTTGGCGATATCGGTGGGAATGGAATTGTACATATCCGTCCAGGTCGCGCCGTTGACATCTCCGCTTTCAACGTTCCAGTCGTAGTAACGGAATCCCCTGCGGGTCATCTCCTGGATTATCTTATCCCTGGTTTCAACGTTGAAATCATTGACGCTTCCTCCCGGGAAACGGAATATTTCCGTCTTTATCCCTGTCGCGTCGTAAATGATGTCCCACGCCTCATGGAAATCCTCAAGATACGCCTCCACTGAAGCGTAGATATCCTTGTAAACGTGCGAAGCGCTGTGCACTCCTATCGAGTGGCCTGCGTCCGCTATCGCCTTCAGCTTGGCGTAGCAGCTCTCAGTACGCTCCGGGACAACAAAGAACGTTGCCTTGATGTTGTACTGTTCGAGATAGCTAAGTATACTGTAAGTGTTGTCAGACGGACCGTCATCAAATGTCAGGTACACCGTGCCCAGCTCGCGGACATAGTCCGATTCAGCCGGAGCGTCCACCATCATGTCGGGATAGATATCGGCATACGGACTTTGCGGCTGCGCAGGCTCCACAGTTTCTGCGGACTCTGGTGATTCCGCAGTCGGAGCCGCTTCAGCGGTATCGACCGTCTGCAATCCGGAGTTCACAGCGCCTGTGGGATCGTCAGGATCAGCGGAGCTTCCGCTGTTGATATTAGCAGCCGGCTGGCTCTCGTCCTTTCCGTGGAGGACGTATTCTATAAGATCCTCGTCGGAAAGCCCGCTGCGCTCATAAATGTCATAGAATCCCTTGACGGTGGGCTCGCGCTCTCCGCTGAGTATCGCGGCGTAGTATTCCAGCCGCTCGTTATCCTGCTGTATATCCTTGACTTCGGCGCTCTTGTTCCACAGGAGCACCGCAAAAACGATACACAGCACCAGCGGCGCGAAGAAAACTATGCAGAGAACGGTCTTTATCAGCACTTTAAAGAATGCTACACTGCCAAACTGCATTTTGTGACCTCTTTTATCTTTCGCGCAATATGCATGACACGCATGCAGACCACGTAATTTTCGTAACGGCACAGTCAGAAAAGCATACTGTACCCCTATTATTTAATGATACTATAAAACGCCGGTTTTGTCAATAGCAACAACACCGAAAAAGTCAATTATTACCCGGAATATGGACAAATTATGCTTTATTCTGCCTT
>CAKSHG010000256.1 GCA_934456315.1 uncultured Oscillospiraceae bacterium
GCGTCGTTGTACTTTTTCTTGATAACGGAGAGCTCATCTCCGATAACGTGCAGCAGCTTGTTGTGGTCTGCAAGTATCTCCTGCATTTCCTTGATGAGAGCGCGTTTCTCCTGGAGTTCATCAATGACCTTGGATTTCTCCATACCAGTGAGCGCACCTAACTTCATCTGAACGATAGCGTCAGCCTGCGCCTCGGAAAGCGAATATGTGCCCTTCTCAAAGAATCCGGTCGTAGAAACGTCTATATTCTTAAAGCGCTCGATAAGGCGCTCCTTGCCCTCCTGAATGGTCTTGCTGGAACGCAGTATAGCAATTACCTCATCAATGAAGTCTATCGCAATGATGAAGCCCTCAAGGATATGCTCTCTTTCCAGTGCTTTATCAAGATCGAACTTAGTGCGGCGGGTGATGACCTCGACCTGGAAATCAAGATACTGCTCCAGGCATTCTTTAAGCGTGAGTATCTTAGGACGCCCGTTCACCAGAGCCAGCATTATAACGCCGACCGTATCCTGTAACTGTGTAAATGAATACAGCTTGTTGAGAACAACATTTGCATTTGCATCGCGCTTGAGCTCGATAACGGCACGCATACCATTACGGTCAGACTCATCACGGACGTTGCTTATGCCCTCGATACGCTTGTCGCGTACAAGGTCGCGAATGCTGTCAAGCAGACGAGCCTTGTTGACCATATAGGGAATCTCGTCAATTATGATACGGGTCTGATTGTTCTCCTCGACTATGTTTGCACGTCCGCGGAGGATTATCTTGCCACGTCCGGTGTAGTAAGCGGAACGGATCCCGCTGTAGCCCATGATGATACCGCCGGTCGGGAAGTCCGGACCCTGGATCTGGGTCATGAGCTCCTCAATAGTCACGTCGGGATTATCGATCATCAGCATGAGCGCGTCAATGACTTCGCCGAGATTATGCGGCGGGATATTGGTAGCCATGCCTACCGCGATACCGTTACTGCCGTTTACAAGCAGATTCGGGAATCTTGACGGAAGCACGACCGGCTCCTGGAGCTTATCATCGTAGTTTGTTGTGAAGTCAACGACCTTTTTGCCGATATCCTGGACCATCTCGTTGGATATCTTCGCAAGCCTTGCCTCGGTATAACGGTAAGCTGCGGCAGGGTCGCCGTCGACGGAACCGAAGTTTCCGTGGCCGTCGATAAGCGGGTACCTCAGCGAGAAATCCTGTGCCAGACGCACCAGTGCGTCATAAACGGAAGCGTCGCCGTGAGGGTGATACTTACCGAGAACCTCGCCGACTGTATAGGCGCACTTTCTGAACGGCTTGTCAGCGGTATTTCCGGCGTCGTTCATCGTGTAGATTATACGGCGGTGGACCGGCTTCAGACCGTCCCTGACGTCAGGCAGCGCTCTGGCAGTGATAACTGACATCGAGTACTGGATAAACGATGTTTTCATCGTCTGCTCAAGGTCTACATTTAAAAGCTTTTCCAAGCTGAAATCAATATCCATTTTACCTCCAACTTAATTTTCCGACTTCCAAGAGATCTTCTCTGTCAGAAAATTTCTGACCTTGTCCTCCTGTTCCACGGAAAGACATCTTTTCGGGAAACAGTATATCTGCTGTCTGTTGAAAACCAGAAGCAGCGACTCGTCATTTTCTATAAACTCGAGCAGATCCTGCCCTATAACAAACGTAGTTTTCAGCGGGGATATCGCCTCATCGTCCGCCTGTTCGTCTATTTTGACGCGCACCTCATTTGCTTTGGGCTTTATGACGGTATCTATTTCGATCCTGTCGTCATAGAATGCCGCAGTATAATCCTCGGGATTCATATCGCGAAGCGCGTCGATAGTCCTTTTTCTTGCCCTTGACCTGTCAGTGATGCTGTATATAAGCCCTATGGCGCAGAAAAGCAGCGCAGCATACGCAAATACCGAGGTAGGATTGATAACGATGGACACGATGACCGCCGCAGTTATCAGCGAGTACGCCACGATGGAAAAGATATTGCGCTTGCTCTTGAAATGCGCCTGAAACGACTTCATCGCGCCGTCGATCTCCTCGAGCGTATTGTCATAATTGAACTGAACGACAGGTCCATCGGATACATTTTTGACAGCGTAACCATTATCTCCTGTCATATCATCAGCCATACCGCCGAGATCCGGAATAAGTCCGTTAGAAATACAGATCACTCCCTTTGCAATTATACAGACAGTATAATTTAAATGTGATACACATCAAAAATCAAGATTCTGGACCAGAGTTGCATTCTGCTCGATAAATTCACGTCTGGGTTCGACCTTGTCGCCCATAAGGACGGTCATTATCTCGTCAGCCTTAGCAGCGTCCTCAACAGTAACGCGCAGCATCGTGCGGGTTTCCGGATTCATGGTAGTTTCCCAAAGCTGCTCGGGGTCCATCTCACCAAGACCTTTGTAGCGCTGAACGTCGACCTTAGCGCCAGCTTCACCGGAAAGCTCCTTGATATAGAGGTCACGCTCATCATCAGAGAACGCGTATTTCACGTTCTTACCCCTCGACACCTTGAAAAGAGGCGGCTGGGCAATATAAACATGCCCCTGTTCGATAAGCGGCCTCATGAAGCGGAAGAAGAAAGTCAGCATGAGCGTTGCGATGTGCGCACCGTCGACATCGGCATCTGCCATGATGATAACTCTGCCGTATCTTAGCTTAGTTATGTCGAATTCTTCTGCGATTCCGGTGCCAAGCGCCTTAACGACCGGCGAAAGCTTATCATTGTTATAAACCTTGTCGGCACGCGCCTTTTCAACGTTGAGCATCTTGCCCCACAGGGACAGAATAGCCTGGAAGCGCCTGTCGCGTCCGCTCTTAGCGGAACCGCCCGCAGAATCTCCCTCTACGATGTAGATCTCGGTAAAGGTAGGATCCGTTTCGGAGCAGTCCGCTAGCTTGTTGGGAAGCCCGTTGCTGTCCATTACGGATTTGCGCTTGGCCTCCATAGCCTTCTTCGCGGCGTCGCGCGCTGCCTGGGAATTCATCGCCTTGTTCATGATGATCATGGCGGTGTCGGGGTGTTC
>CAKSHG010000257.1 GCA_934456315.1 uncultured Oscillospiraceae bacterium
TCGACCCACTCGACCTTAGGTCTGAAAAGGAAATACACTATCCAGGTGATGATGACCTGGTATATCTTTCCCCAGGTGGACTGTTTCAAGGGGCTTTTCTTGTCGTTGTGCATTATACGCTCCCTTCGGGCACCGCATTTCAGCAGCACCTGTACTTAATTATAACTTCATTTCAGTTTTATTTCAATGGGCAATCAGCGCCACTACGTCCTATAAGGGACAGTTTGTTGCATATCTGTTGCGCAACAGTCAGGACAAAACGTTTTTTCTCCGAAATCAACAAAATCTGCGGCGTACCTCGTGGCAAATTGGTGATTATTCCTTTAAATATGAATTGCAAACACACGCACTGGATTTGTTCAATATTACTAATATTTGCACCTGATTTTCGGTTTTTAAGTAAAAATCCTAAGCAAAAAAAATTGTTATCGTTTTCAGCCCTTGTAAAATCCGCAGTAATATTGTATACTTATTTATAGCGGCTCGTACTTTCCGGAACGTTCATCTGCGGAAAGTGCAAAATAAGCCGGAATAACCAGCTGCGAGGGGCAGACCCCCCTCGGCTCCCGACAGGAGCAAGCAAGGAAGGAAGGTCACTGATGAAATTCGGTCATTTTGATGACAAAAATCGTGAGTATGTAATTACTTCACCCCGCACCCCCTATCCGTGGATAAACTACCTCGGAACCCAGGGTTTCTTCTCTCTGATATCCAACACGGCAGGCGGCTACAGCTTCTATAAGGACGCTCGTCTGCGCCGTATCACCCGTTACCGCTACAACAACGTCCCCATCGACATGGGCGGCAGATACTTCTACATCAAGGACGGCGACACCATCTGGAACCCCGGCTGGTCCCCCGTAAAGACCGAGCTGGACAGCTACGAGTGCCGTCACGGCATGGGCTACACCATCATCACCGGCAAGAAGAACGGACTCAAGGCAGAGGCTACCTTCTTCGTTCCCCAGAATTACGACGGCGAGGTTCAGCAGCTCGTTCTCACAAACGAGAGCAGTTCCGCAAAGACCTTCAAGCTGTGGTCCTTCGCAGAGTGGTGCCTGTGGGACGCCCAGGACGACTGCACCAACTTCCAGAGAAACTTCTCTACCGGCCGTGTTGAGGTAGTCGGCTCCACCATCTACCACAAGACCGAGTACCGCGACAGACGCGACCACTTCGCATTCTACACCGTCAACGACACCATCGACGGCTACGACACCGACCGCGATTCCTTCATCGGTCTGTACAACGGATTCCACAATCCGCAGGCTGTCCTCGACGGCAAGGCTACCAACTCCTTCGCTGACGGCTGGTCCCCCATCGCTTCCCACTACAAGGAGATCACCCTTGCAGCAGGCGAGAGCAAGACCCTCGTATTTATCCTCGGATATGTCGAGATGCCCGTTGCAGAGAAATTCGAGGCTGACGGCAAGACCATCAACAAGGTAAAGAGCAACGCAATGATCGAGAAGTACAACACTCCCGAGAAGGTTGCGGCAGGTCTTGCAGAGCTCAGAGAAACCTGGAACAAGCTGCTTGGTATCCTGAATGTTGACACTCCCGACGACAAGGTCAACCGCATGGTCAACATCTGGAACCAGTACCAGTGCATGGTAACATTCAACCTCTCCCGTTCCGCTTCCTACTTCGAGAGCGGTATCGGACGCGGCATGGGCTTCCGTGACTCCAACCAGGACGTACTCGGCTTCGTTCACCAGATCCCCGACAGAGCAAGAGAGCGTATCATCGACATCGCCTCCACACAGTTCCCGGACGGCGGCTGCTACCATCAGTATCAGCCCCTCACCAAGAAGGGCAACGCAGACATCGGCGGCGACTTCTCCGACGACCCGCTGTGGCTCATTCTCTCCGTTTCCGCTTACATAAAGGAAACCGGCGACTGGAGCATTCTCGACGAGATGGTTCCCTATGACAACGACATGTCCGTTGCACAGCCCATGCTCGAACACCTCAAAGTTTCTTTCTACCACATCGTAAACAACCTCGGCCCGCACGGTCTGCCCCTCGCAATGCGCGCTGACTGGAACGACTGCATCAACCTCTCCTGCTACTCCGACACCCCCGGTGAGTCCTTCCAGACCTACACCAACCCGAAGTTCAAGGCAGAGGGCGGCTACTCCAAGGTAGCAGAGTCCGCATTCGTCGGCGCCCTGTTCACCTACGCTGGTCCGAACTACGTCCAGATACTCAACCACCTCGGCAAGACCGATGAGGCTGCAAAGGCACAGGCAGAGATCGACAAGATGAAGAAGGCTATGATGGATTCCGCATGGGACGGCGACTGGTTCCTCAGAGCTTACGACGCTGAGGGCAAGAAGATGGGCTCCAAGGAGTGCGAGGAAGGTCAGATCTTCATCGAGCCGCAGGGCTTCGCCATCATGTCCGATATCGACGCAGAGGCTTCCAAAAAGACCCTCAAGGCTATCGACGAAAGACTCAACACCAAGTATGGTCTGGTGCTCAACAACCCCGCATTCACCAAGTACTATATCCAGTACGGTGAGATCTCCACATATCCCGGCGGATACAAGGAGAACGCAGGTATCTTCACCCACAACAACGCATGGATCATCTGCGCTGCCGCATACGCAGGCGAGGGCGACCAGGCGTTCAAGTACTACTCCGAGATCGCTCCGGCGTTCACCGAGGACACTTCCGATATCCACAAGACCGAGCCTTACGTTTACGGTCAGATGATCGGCGGTAAGGACGCAGGCGCTGATATCGGCAAGCAGGGCGACAACTTCGGTCAGGGCAAGAACAGCTGGCTGACCGGTACAGCAGCATGGAACATGGTTGCTATCTCCCAGTACATTCTCGGTATCGCAGCAGACTTCGACGGTCTGAAGATCGACCCGTCCATTCCTCACGAGTGGGACGGCATGAAGGCTACACGTCAGTTCCGCGGCGCTACCTACGACATCACAGTCAAGAACCCGAACCACGTTTGCAAGGGCGTTAAGAGCATGACCGTAGACGGCAAGCCCGTTGACGGCAATGTTATCCC
>CAKSHG010000258.1 GCA_934456315.1 uncultured Oscillospiraceae bacterium
TCACCGGCATCTGCATGTCCATGAATACCGCGTAGTACGTCCCCGGCTCGGAGCTTTCAAGCTTCTCCACCGCGAGCGCGCCGTTCTCCACCCAGTCTGTTTCCAGCCCGATGGACTGTATTGATAAGCGGCTGATCCTCTTTGCGCGCCATGGTGTATTATGGGAACATCTAAAAACCGGTTTGAAGAAGCAGTCGGTGTGCTATACACATTTTCACTCAAACAAGGTTTTTAGAGGTGACCTTATGGAGTTTCGCCGAAATTCTCGATAGTGAACTCGTCCTCCAAGGAAAACCGTCCAGCTATGTCAGCCGGACGGTAATGAGGGGATTTAATCCTGCGCGCCGTAGACTCTTCTTGCGATGTCGACGGTTTCCTTTGCGTCGCGGGCGTAGAAGTCCGCGCCTATCTTCTCGGCGTACTCCGGCGTGAGGACCGCGCCTCCGACTACTATCTTGCAGTTGACGTTGTTCTCGTGCAGCAGCTTTATCGTGTTCTCCATGCTCTTGAGGGTCGTCGTCATCAGCGCGGACAGCCCGACAAGCCGCACGTCGTACTTTATCGCCGCGTCAACTACGTCCTGGTAGTCAACGTCCTTGCCGAGGTCGATCACGTCGAAGCCGTAGTTCTCCAGCAGGGTCTTAACGATGTTCTTTCCGATGTCGTGGATATCGCCCTTGACCGTGCAGAGCACCACACGCCCTGCGGAAACTCCGCTGCCGCCGCGCTCGGAAATCGCTTTCTTTATCACGTCGAACGCAACCTGCGCCGCTCCCGCCGACTGTATCAGCTGCGGCAGGAATATCGTGCCCTTTTCGAACTTGGCACCCACGCTGTCCAGCGCCGGGATAAGCTTGCCGTTGATTATCTCCATCGGGTCCGTGCCGGAGGTCAGCATGCGGTCGGCGGCTGCCGCGCATTCCGCCTTAAGCCCGGCCGCGACTGCGTCGGAGATGTCCATTTCAGCCGTGGGAGCCGCAGCGGCGGTTTTCTTGACCTCCGCGCCGTAGCTCTCGATGAACTCCACGCCGTGGCGGTCGTAGCCGCTAAGCAGTCTGAACGCCCTTACCGCTCCGGTCATCGACGCGATATTCGGGTTCATTATCGGGAGGGTAAGCCCGCACTGCATCGCAAGCGAGATGAACGTAGAATTCACAAGCTCGCGGTTCGGCAGACCAAACGAGATGTTGGAAACACCCAGTACAGTCTTGAGCCCCAGCTGCTCCGTCACCATGCGGAGCGCTTTCAGCGTTTCCTTTACGCCGTCCTGCTCGGCGGAGGCGGTCAGGGTCAGGCAGTCGATGTAGACGTCCTGCTTCGGAATGCCGTACTCCTGCGCGCGGCGGAGTATCTTCCCGGCTATGGCGAATCGCTCCTCGGCGGTCTTGGGGATACCGTTCTCATCGAGGGTCAGTCCGACCACGGCAGCGCCGTACTTCTTGACCAGCGGCAGAACCGTGTCGAGCTTTTCGTCCTCGCCGTTGACGGAATTCACTATCGGCTTGCCGGATACGATACGCAGCGCGGCTTCCAGTACCGGAAGCTCGGTGGTGTCTATCTGGAGCGGAGCGTCCGTCACGGACTGTATCGCATTCACCGCCGCGAGCATCATTTCCTTTTCGTCGATGTCCGGAAGTCCGACGTTCACGTCCAGTATCTCCGCGCCCGCTCCGGTCTGTTCCAGCGCCTGGCGCATGATGTAGTCGAGGTCGTGCTTCTTGAGCGCCTCCTTGAACAGCTTCTTTCCGGTGGGGTTGATGCGCTCGCCGATAATGCGCACCGTGTCGATGGTGACCACGCTGGAGGCGCTGCATACCGCCGCAGGTATCTCCGGCTCCGGCATTACGCAGGTTTTGCCCTTTATGCGCTTCGAAACCTCGCGGATATAGTCCGGGGTCGTTCCGCAGCAGCCGCCGAGCACCTTTACGCCCATTCCCGCTATCTGCTCCATCACCTCGGCGTACTCCTCCGGAGTGGTGTTGTAGAGGTTGGTCGCCGGGTCGGGAAGTCCCGCGTTCGGTCTGATGAGCACCGGAACGCTGCTCCATTTCAGTATCTCCTCAACGATGGGGAGCGCGTCCTTCGGACCCAGGGAGCAGTTCATTCCGATAACGTCCGCGCCCAGCCCGGAGAGCGTCAGCGCCATCGCTGCGGCGCTGCACCCGGTGAACGTACGCATGTTCTGCTCAAATGACATCGTGCAGATTACGGGCAGGTCGGTGTTCTCCTTTGCGGCGAGAAGCGCGGTCTTTATCTCCATCAGGTCGGTCATGGTTTCGATGGCGATGAAGTCCGCCTCCCTGCCAGCCACCATTACCTCGCGGAACATGTCGTAGGCTTCGTCCACCGGCATGTCCCCGGTCGGACGGAGCATTCTTCCCAGCGAGCCGATGTCAAGTCCCACCAGCACGTCGGTGCCCTCGGCGGCTTCCCGCGCGAGCTTTATTCCCTGCTTCACTATCTCGTCGACGGTGTACCTGCTGTCCTGGAGCTTGTGACGGTTCGCGCCGAACGTGTTGGCGTAGATGCCCTGCGCCCCCGCCTCGATGTAGGAACGGTGTATCGAACGGATAAGGTCCGGCTCCGTGAAGTTCAGCTCCTCCGGCAGTCCGCCCAGCTTCAGCCCGTGCTGCTGTAAGACTGAGCCCATCGCGCCGTCAAGAAGTATGTGCCCGTTTCCGGACAGTAGTTTTTTGAATGTCATTTTGTTATCTCCTGATTTATATAGTACGCTTTTCAGCGTATATCCTCAAGCAGCCTGTCAAGGCGCTCCAGTTCCACGTTTTCGGGGACTTCCCCGCCGTATCTCACGCGGTCGTAGGTCTGTATCATCGCGTTCAGGTCGTCCGCCGGGACCCTCCCGCCGAACGCTTTCCCGCCCTTGTCGGAGTGCAGCGTGGTCGTGTCGGTGGGAAGCTGCGGGAACGCCGACCTCCCCAGCCGCATCAGGAACAGCTCGTAGCCCTCGCGGTACTTCATCGCCGGGTCGGTTTCGCGGCGGTACTTTTTCAGCAGCTCGCGCTC
>CAKSHG010000259.1 GCA_934456315.1 uncultured Oscillospiraceae bacterium
CGGCAGCGCGTACAGCGTTTTCAGCTCCGTGAGCCGCCGGATATACTCCGCGTTGTGCTTGTTCGGAGCCGGGATATCCTCCGAGCGGATACGCATTATCTGCTTCACCGGCGCGTCCTCCGGAAGCCCGTGGAACATCGCGAGGAACGCGCACCAGTGCAGCCGCCCGCGTTCCTGGATCAGGTCGATTCCGTACGCCTGCCGAAACGACGAGTATATCTCCTCCGCGTCGAAGCTGAAATCAACGCACTTCTTCGGCTGCTTCTGCGTTGACAGCCGCCGCTGCGGCGGAGCTATCACCTCGTCCATGAGCTGCTGTAACACCCGGCTCTGAACCTCCGGCGGCGGAGCCTTCCGGCAGTCTACGAGCCAGGAGAACCCCGCCTCCGTCTTTTCCTCCGGCGTGAGGTCGGGGTCGTCGAGGACGTCGTAGAACCGAAGAACCCGGTCAAACCACAGGGTCAGACGGTACTCCTGACCGTCAACGGTAATGCGGTCGGGGAAAGGTTCATACAGCTTCAACGCAGCTTCTTCCCCCTGCGGTAGATGCCCTTGAGCTGTTCGCGGCGGCGGGCTATACACTCGTTCACGCGGGGGAGGATAACATCGTAGATATACGGCACTATCGCAACGGACATCTCGACGTAATTCCCCTCAAAAAACTCGCAGATACGCTCCGTGTTCTCCCTGCCGAAACAGATAGCGAAAACCCCGCGCACCGAGCCGGGCTGTATCGCAGGCGTTAGCTATCCCGCAGAGGAAGCCGTAAGCCTGCTCCTGTTTCTTGAATTTCGACAGCACGTCGAGGGAAATCACCGCGCGGCGGTTCGCGAGGTCGAGGGAGGTGAACTCCCGGGAACCTGTCACGACCTGAATTGCAATGCTCTCCCCGGTCGAAAGAAGCCCGACTGATACTGGCTGTCCTGTTGTTTTCTCCGCAAAAGCCCGGAAAGCTTCGACCGCCTGTAACTGCGCCGTCATTTGTTTAGCTCCTTTCGCAATGCTGTTTCGTAGATTTGCCGCCATTCCTCGCCGTGGTCTGCCTGGGCGCGCTCGCACCAGTGTGAGCCCGCTTTCGGGTTCTTTCGCTTGTCGAATTTAAGCTGCACCTCCGGCGAAGTTTTGATTTTCGTCTGACCCTCCCGCGCCCATGCCGAGCCGGTTTTCGGGTCGACCATCAGCACACCGTGATAAAGGTTCCGCGCGTAAGGCGTAGCCCAGACAAGCTTCCCGTGCAGTATATCGCTGTGGATATTCGAGCTGTTGACGAGCGCGTCCTGGTCGTCCGGAACGTACTCGTTGCAGTCCGCGAGCGCCTGCTGCGAGGTTATCCCGAGCGCCTTTCCGGAAGCTGCGCGGATATTCATAGCTATTTGCGCGGAATTGATGTTCACCGTCACAGGCACAGTCCCACCTCCAGATGATGGAGCTTCTGCCGGTCGTAGAGCAGTTCGACAGTTTCAACGCGGTACCTCCTGCCGTCGAATTCGATGATGTACCCCGGCTTGAACTCCACACCGGGCTGACTGTTCCGACAGTCGTAGAAAAGCGTTGCGGACAGTGTAACAGAGCGGTTGTCCGACGTGATTATCATTTTGCTTGCAGGCTCTACGCGGATATGCGTGAGCTGCGCCAGCTCGACAAGCTCCTGCTCCTGCCAGGGATTCTCCCGGACGTCGTACAGCGTCGCCGAATGAATCAGCATGGAACGCGGGATAGGTTTCATATTCTCACCCCTCTGTAAAGCAGCCCGGTGGGCTCCAGCAGCGCCAGAGCCTGACTGCACAGCGAGTTGACCGCCGAACCTCCGGAACTACCCGAACCGCCGCCGGAATAGCTGAACTTCCCGAGGGATACCGAGCCGCCGTCCGTGGTTTCGGAAAGCGCAGAAATACCGCCGTTTTCGAGAATAAATTCCGCCTGCGCGCAGACCGCGTTCTGCGCCGCTGTGCGCCACACTTCCGGCGCGGTGGACACCGTATACCCCGATGGGAATATCTCGCGGTCTACGATGAGCTCCGCGCGTTTGAGAGCGGCTGTCAGCTCGTCCGAATCCGCCCAGCCGCCCCAGTTCGCGGAGTAGTATTCAGCCGTGACCGTCATGCTACTGTAACATAGCCGACCTTAACGCACTTCTTGTTGCTGTCCAGGTCGATTATCTCGATGATATCACCCTTCTTGCAGGATATCTGCGTGCTGTTGGAGGTGAACGCGTTCGAAGTAGCGATAGCGGTAAAGTCCTCGTCGAGAGCAGCGCGCTTTGCCGGATTTACGCGGTACGCGAACGCGCTGGTCGCGGTTTCGGCGACAGTGACCTTGCACTTGTCGGAAGCGAACGCGCCCTGCGTAAGAGTAAGCGAACCCGCGGAAAATACCGCGTAGATAGCGCTCTTGCGAAGCACCTCATGACCGTACACGGAACGTCCCTGAACCGCCGAAGCGCCGATGTGGGTGCCGTCCGCAAGGTCCTTTATCGCAATGGGGACTTTCCATGCGTTGATACGCGTAGCGTAACGCGGGTGTCCTGCAATCATTGCGAGGTTCGCGGTGTCGTCGCTCCATTCGTAGATAGTGAATCCCGCCATCTTACCGAGCGCGCCGGACTGCTTCACCTCGTCCCCGAGCGCGGAAGCCTGCACGAACAGCGGGCTTTTCAGCATAGCCGCGTAGATGTCCGGGGTAACGAGCAGATAGCGCCTGCCGTCGTTCGGGACCTTAGCCTTGCTCATCAGCGTGCGGATATCCACAACGTCGCTGTACACGGTCGCCGCAGAGATTGCGGAAACGTTCACGCGCGTACCCTGTGAAATGAGCGTGGAAGCGCCGTCGCGGTCGAGTGTGGCCGCCATTGAGTAACCCGCGCTGTCGAGCCTGTCCGCGACAAGGTTGTCGGGCACGGAAGCCGCGTCGTAGCTGTCAATAAGCTCGTTGACGTACTTCTCGCGGTTAATGAGGATAGAGCGGTACTCGGTGGAGCTTTCGGAAAGATCGCCGCCGGCGCTGCGGTCGTAGTCGCCGACCTT
>CAKSHG010000260.1 GCA_934456315.1 uncultured Oscillospiraceae bacterium
TTTTCCTGTCCCTCTGCTTTTCTTTTGCCTCATGGCGCATAATAACGCTTTCGCTTTCTTCGTGAAGAACATCTTCGTTCGTGTGAGAAAGCAATTTTTGATAAATTGCGTTACAGTCAGCACAGGCGGTCAAGTGTTCTTTTACCATCTCTGCGCTTGCTTCACTGCAAGCACCGTCAACATACAGCGGAAGAATATCTCGAACAATATCGCACTGTTTACTCATTCTTTTAATCCATCCTTTCTTGAATTTTTAGCTTTGCACGATGATAAGTAACTCTCGCCCATGATTCTGTTTTTCCAAAAATTGCGGCGATTTGTGCAAAAGAGAGTTCACCGAATACGCGAAGCTGAAAGACTTCTTTGTATGGTTCCTCTAAACGGTGAAGAACGAGATGTATGCGGAACGCCATATCAGAATCTGTAACTGAGTTCTCAACATTTTCATTTGATGGCAAGTCATTGATTTCACTCACATCAGCTATTCGCTGACGACTTCTCATTTCATCATAGTAGAGATTCTTTGCTATGGAGCAGAGCCATGTCAATTCATTTGACTTACCTTTGAATTGTGACGTTGTAGAAACAGCCTTATAGAATGTGTCCTGCGTGATTTCCTCTGCTATCTCACGATTTTTAGCAAGAGAAATAGTATACGAGTATACCTGCAAATAGTAGGCTTTATAAAGCTTTTCATAGTCCATATTTATCATCGCCTCCTTCAGCTTCATAGGTTAGACGGAGAAATCGGAATTTCGTTACAAAGAAATTTGAATTTTTTTACCTTTACGCTACTCTTGCTTCCCGTGGACTATTGATAAACGCGCACTGGCGGCAAGCAAAGAGATTGCTGTGTCAACTTGATATGTTCAAATGCTAATTAAGTATAGCATACAGCTATGAATTTTTCTATTGCGTTCCCCTGACTTCGGAATAGTGGCAGGGCTGGCTATCCATGTCTTGTCTTATGCTTCTCCACCGTATATGAGCATTTTTACATGGAAACTCATTGCACTCTCCGCAAAAATCAACGCCATGGATCTTTCGACGCTGTACAACCATTATGTTCTGTGCTGCGGCAGCCTGAACAAGGAGCGCCCCAATATATGCTAAGTACTCCCTCAGAGTTGTTATAGCTTCTACGGAATCGGGCATATGTACCTCATAAAATTCTTTTATGCTCTCAAAATATTTTTATAATGTTTTAGCCGACTCACAAATTAAACCATCATTATATGCCGAGCAAGTGTGGCACATTAAAGAACATGGTGCAACCTTTTTAATAATTTCAGTTTTTTGTACTCCTCCTCAACTTGTCGAAAAAATCATAACGGCGGAAAAGTAATAAAGTCTGTGGGGGAAAACTCTTGTCTAGGACAAACGTTCCGTTTGTCTCCCCTAGCCCCACACTCCTTTAGCGCTTTTGAATCGTTAAGCCGTGCTTCGCACGGCGTTGCTGCGCGCCAGCGCGCAGAGTGGTGAGGGCTCTGCCCTCACACTCCCGCTTCCTTTTGGAGGCAAAAGGAAGCGAAAACCAATATGATGCATGGATAAAATAGACTTTTTCGACAGTCTGAGGGGACTGCCGTGGCAGTCCCCTTTCTGTTAATTGAGCGTGTATTTTCCGCCCTGCTCGATTCTTATATGACCCAGTATCTCAAGTTCCGTCAGCGCTTCGGTGGTCTGCGCATAGGGAAGCCCGGTCTTGTCGATAAGCTCGTCAGTTGTGTTTGGCGCAGCTGCAATTATTTTCAGCAGCCTTGCCTGTATCTCGTTCAGCTCTGCGTACACTTCCGGAGCGGGTTTTGCTGGCTCATCGGGTTTGGCAGGCGCAGGTGAGGAAGGTGCGGCAGGCAGAGCAGTTTCAGCTGAATTGGGAACATCGCCGCGCCTAGGAGGCTCGCTGCGTTTCGGCTGGGAAGTCACACGCTTCGGCTCCGGGCGCTGTTTCCGCTCGGCAGGCTGCGCGGAAGTGCGGCTGGATTTGAGGTCGGGTTCGCTGCGGAGCTGGTTCAGGAAGTGGTACATGTATTCCTTTGCGATATCCAGGTAGTCGAAAACCGGTATGGCTCCCTCGCGCAGGAACGGAACAACTCCGGCGCAGCTTTCCCGGGTGATGTCGCTTGGAGGTACGCAGAACAGGTCACGACCCTGTTCGACGGCGTGATTCGCGGTTATAAGACAGCCGCTGCGGGTGGACGCCTCCACGACGAGCGTGCCTAGCCCAAGCCCGGAAATCATGCGGTTGCGCTGGTGGAAGTAACGCCCCTCTACTCCGGCGTGGGGAAGCAGCTCGGAGATAACTGCTCCGCCGCCCTCAACGATGCGGCGCTTGAGCATCTCGTTTTCTGCCGGGTAATTCACGAGCTGACCGCAGGCGAGAACTCCTATTGTGGGAGTACCGTGCTCGACTGCGCAGGAGTGTGCCACTGTGTCGATACCAACTGCCAGACCGCTGACGAGCACCGTCCCGAGCCGGGCAAGATTCCCGCAGAGCATGCGGGCGGCCCTCCGGGCGTATTCCGACGGCTGCCGTGGACCTACCACCGCGATGGAAACCGCGTTGTCAAGGCATTCGAGCGAACCCCGCACGAACAGCACGATTGGCGGGGAGTAGATGTTGCGGAGAAGCTCGGGGTATTCCGGGTCGTCAAGAGTGATGATTCGTATGTCATGCTGCTCGCATTCCTGGATTATCTGGTTGACTTCGCGGCTGCGGGTGGTGCGGGCACGCTGCTTTTCGGCATCGGACAGCCCGGGGCATTTCCCGTCGCGTATCGCGCAGGCGAGTTCCTCCGCAGAATCGAAGTGCTCAAGCAGCTCGGTGGTCTTGCGGTTGTATGGACACATTACAAGGAGAAGCCATAGCCAGACTTCTTTTGTTGAGGGTTTCATGATATCACTCCTGATGGTTTTAGTATCGGTCACCTCTAAAAACCTTGTTTGAGAGAAAATGTGTATAGCACACCGCCTGCTTCTTCAAACCTCCTCGTAAGGCATACAGCCTTACT
>CAKSHG010000261.1 GCA_934456315.1 uncultured Oscillospiraceae bacterium
CCCGAGGGCGTTGAGGGTCGTGTACCTTACAAGGGATCCGTTGCAGACACCATCTTCCAGCTGGTCGGCGGTATCCGCTCCGGTATGGGCTACTGCGGCTGCCCGACTATCTCCGAACTTCAGGAGCGCGCAGAGTTTGTCCGCATCACCGGCGCAGGACTTAGAGAGTCCCACCCGCACGATATCCAGATCACCAAGGAAGCTCCGAACTACTCTACCGGTTTCTGATATCAAATCTGAATATAGCATTAAAGGCACTGCGTTTCGCAGTGCCTTCAGCTTGTCGAAAAAATCGAATTTGCCCGCGAAGCGGGCTTTTGAAATCCGTTTTTTGCCACGGGTTTCCCGGGGCAAAAAACACTTCTATCCGCGCAAGTGTGCGGTTTGTCGGCAAAGCCGACAAACCGTGCGCGCGGCGCGGATGTTCGGCGGAAAAGTCCCAACGGGACTTTTTCGACGGTCTGAAGGCACTGCGTTTCGCAGTGCCTTTTCCAGTTGTATCAGTGGTTTATGTAACAGGTTCAGAGCTGCTCCGCAGCCTGACGCATTTTCCGCGCTGCGGCAGTGATATCCGGCTGGGATATTATTGCCGAGATAACAGCCGCGCCGTTTATTCCAAGCCCGTACAGGCTGCTGATATTTTCGGAGTTCACCCCGCCTATCACTACGAACGGTATGGTGACGGCGTTTCGTATCGCGCGTATCGTTTCCTGCGTGACAGGGCGGGTGTTCGTCTTGGTGGAGGTCGTGAATACCGCTCCCACGCCGAGGTAATCCGCGCCGTCTGCCTGCGCTTTCACAGCTTCCTCCGGGGTCGCCGCTGATACTCCGATGAGCTTGTCGGCTCCGAGAATGCGCCGCGCTTCAGCGCACGGCAGGTCGGACTGTCCGAGGTGCACTCCCGCGGCGTCAACGGCAAGGCAGATATCCAGACGGTCGTTGATGATAAGCGGCACGCCATACTTGTCCGTTATGACCTTGACGCGCTTTGCAAGCTCGAAAAGCTCCCTTGATGTCGCGGTCTTTTCCCGCAGCTGCACCACCGACGCGCCGCCGATGATCGCGCGCTCAACGCTTTCCTCGACGGTTTCGCAGGACATCAGCCCGCTGTCCGTGCACAGATACAGAGTATAATCAACTTTCATAGATATCCAGCCTTTCTGTAAGTAATTCCGGCGTTATGCTCCCGGCAAAATCGAACAGCGCCGCCCGGAAGCTTCCCGGCAGGTCTGAACGCTCTGCGGCAAGCTCTCCGCAGATATCCATCAGCGCTATTCCGGCAGCCGCCCCGGTGAACCCATCAGTAACTGTGCACATCGCCGCGCACAGCGCAGAGGTCATGCAGCCCGCGCCGGTCACTTTTTTCAGCAGCGGACTTCCGTTTCGTATCACCGCTATGCGGATCCCGTCCGAAATAACGTCCTGTTCGCCGGTGACCGCACACACGCAGCCCAGCCTTTTTGCGGCGGTCTGCGCCGCCTGAACGGCAGTTATCCTGGTTTCGGAGGAATCCACGCCGTTTTCCCGGGAATCAAAGCCCGCAAGGTACGATATCTCCGACAGGTTTCCCCGGACTGCGGTCAGCCTGACGCGTTTTATCAGCTCCGCTGCGGAATCCCTGCGGAATCCGGAGCAGCCCGCTCCCACCGGGTCGAACACCACCGGGATCCCTTTGCGGTTTGCCTCCGCGCCGGAGCGCAGCATAGCCTCCACCCGGGAAACGGAGGGAGTGCCGAGGTTCAGCGTCAGCCCCTGTGCGAGCGCAGTTATCTCTGCGCTTTCGGCAGGGTCGTCAGCCATTATCGGGGAGGCTCCCGCAGCGAGGAGCATGTTTGCTGTATCCCCCGCCGTGACATAATTGGTAATGCAATGAATTAGCGGAGAGCTCCCGCGCATATCCGCGAGAGCTCCTGCAATGTGCTGTTTTAAGGTCATTTTAAGCCTTTCATGATTTCTGCGGCTGGTTCTCGCCGAAGAATGCGTCGATAGCCTTGACGCGCTTGAGGGAGGTAACGATAACTGCTGCGATAACGGTACCCACAACGCTTGACGCAAAGAACGGGAACACGAATCCGAACAGTGTAGCGGCAGTGTTGTTCATTATCAGGTAAGCGATGGGGAAAGACAGCATTCCGCCGATGACGGAAGTGCCGAACAGCTCGCCGATGTACGCCATAGGCAAGCGCAGAGCCAGCGGCTTGCCCTTGAATACCCAGTGGAACATCACTCCGGAAAGGAACGCGCCGACCATGCTTCCGGGAAACGCCATCAGCGATCCAAGCCCGAAGATGTTACGCAGCAGGCTCGCGCAGAACGCGACTCCGAGGGAATACCACGGACCGAGATACACGCCGCCGATGATGTTAACAAGGTGCTGAACGGGGCTGCACTTAGCTCCCAGGAACGGGAACGAGAACAGCGAGCCGACAACGGCAACTGCGACTAAAACCGCAGCCATGGCAAGTTTCCTGATGTTTGTCTTTTTCATAAGATACCTCTTTCCTGCGCGGCGCAGGGCAGAGTTATCCCGGCGCACGCACAAATGCGTTACAGTGCGGCTTATCCGCACTGCCGGTCGATACTCAGAAGTATCCTCTCACCGCGAAACACGCGTTCCCTCGCTGGAATATACCCCCGGACGGCGCTCCCCGCCGGAGACAATAATAAATTCGGAATTAGGAATGCGGAATTCGGAATTAAGGTATCCGCTTCGCGGATATATTTCAAATGAATGATCAATAGTGAAAAAGCAAGTTCTGCGATTTCGCTTTTTTCGATTCTTTTGTGATACCGCGCGAAGCGCGCTCCATAATTCCGAATCAAGAATTCCGAATTAATATTCTGGTTTTCTTTCAGACTTATTTTTCTGTGCAGAACTTGACTTCCTTGCCCTCAAGTATCATGTTCGTGGTGCGGACTGCACACATCTTGCCGCACATCGAGCAGGAGTGACGGTCAGCCGGGGGCACGCTCTCGAAGTAAGC
>CAKSHG010000262.1 GCA_934456315.1 uncultured Oscillospiraceae bacterium
ATAATAATCGGCGCCGGGCGCCGGGAAAGGCTCTAATATGAAAAAACTAGGTTTTATCGGCGTCGGTAACATGGGCGGCGCAATTCTCAAGGGTATCGAGGGAAAGCTCGGCAACACCGCGGTGTTTGCCTACGATGCGAACGCTGAAAAGCTCGCAGACCTCCGCCTGGTGGGAGCGACTGCGGCAGGCAGCGCCCGCGAGATCGCAGAAAAATGCGACTATATCCTGCTGGCTGTAAAGCCGCAGCACCTGGGTGAAGTGCTCGCAGAGATAAAGGATTCCGTCAAGCCGGAAACCGTGTTCATCTCTATCTGCGCGGGTATCTCTGCGGAGTTCATCAGAGAGCGCACTATCCCAGACGCAAAGGTAGTGCTCGTTATGCCGAACACTCCTATGATGCTCGGCTGCGGAGCCTCGGCTATGTCCCATGATGAAACTGTATCCGAGGAGGATTTCGCATTTGCCCGCAAGATAATCGGCAGCTGCGGTATCACGGAGGTCGTCCCCACTGACAAGATGAAGGAGATAATCGCGATAAACGGAAGCTCCCCGGCGTTCATCTACCTCTACGCAAAGGGATTCGTTGACTATGCGGATTCTGTTGGTATCGACAAGGAAGCAGCGCTGCGCCTGTTCGCGCAGAGCCTTATAGGCTCCGCGAAGATGCTCACCGAATCCGGAATGACCGTTGACGAGCTGATAAAGCAGGTTTCCTCCCCCGGAGGAACCACCCTTGCGGGTCTTGACAAGCTGTACGAGGGCGACCTCACCGGCGACGTCAAGAGGGCCTGCGAAGCCTGCACCAAGCGCGCTTACGAGCTGGGTCAGTAAAAAAATACACAGGGCGATGAAACACTCGCCCTTTTGTTTTAGGGAGGGCAAGCAATGATACGAGTAGCGCAGATCCTTGGCAAAATGAACGGCGGAGGGGTCGAGCAGGTCGTCATGAATTACTACCGCGCCATCGACCGGGAACAGGTGCAGTTCGATTTCTACTTCTTCAAAGGTTCGAAATTCGTACCAGTCGATGAAATAAAGGCGATGGGCGGACGGCTGTTCGTACTGCCGACGTTCAGGCACCCGCTGAAGTACCTCCGGACACTGCGCCGGCTGCTTTCCGAAAACAAATACGATATCATGCACTGTCACCTAAGCACCCTGTCGTTCCTGCCGCTGCTCGCCGGGAAACAGGCGGGAGTGAAAACGCGTATCCTGCACAACCACAGCACCTCCGGAGGTGCCCGGGAATGGCACCGCAATCTTGCAAAGTTGCTGTTCAAACCGTTCGCGAAGCTGCACGCAACCGACTATTTCGCATGCTCGCGGCTTGCGTCGCGATGGATGTACGGCAGCCGCGCGACCGCTCCGCTGTCGGAGGAATACGATCCTGTAAGGAAGCACCGCCAGGTTCGGATCATGCCGAACGCGATCGACACGGAAAAGTACAGCTACAGCGAGAAAAAGCGCCGCGAAGTGCGGCAGGAACTGAAGATCCCGCAGAATGCGACTGTTATCGGGCATATCGGAAGATTCTGCCCGCAGAAGAACCAGGGGTTCCTTGTGGATATTTTCCGCGAGATACTGAAGCAGCGAAAGAACAGCGTGCTGGTAATGACCGGAACCGGCGAGGATATGGAGCTGATAAAGGCGCGTGCGATTGCCGCAGGCGTGTCCGGCAGAGTGGTGTTCACCGGGCAGCGCAGCGACGCGGACAGGCTCTACAGTGCGTTCGACTGCTTCCTGCTGCCGTCGAATTACGAGGGGCTGCCGGTGGTTGGCGTTGAGGCGCAGTGCGCCGGACTTCACTGCCTGTTTTCGAACCGAGTGACCCAGGAGGCGCGGGTCACTGGAACCGCGCAGTTCCTGCCGCTCGGAAAACCGCAGGACTGGGCATGCGCAGCGCTTTGCTGCGCAGGTCTGCGTAATAAAAGTGCCGCCGAGGAGGTCGGTCGGGCTGGATATGATATTAACGCCGCTGCGAGGGAACTCGCAGGGTTCTATTTGAGAAAATCAAAATTGTAAACCAAATATACTTGACAAGTTTACATTCCTGTGTTATAATAGACAAGGCTTTATTGTAAACCAAAAAGACAGGAGAAAGTAAACAATGAAAGAAACTATCGAACAGAACGGTGCAGGCACCGTAAAGACAGCAAAGTTCTTTACTGTAAAGAACATGGTATTTATCGCGGTAATGGCAGCGCTTATCTGCGTAGCCGCTCCGTGGAGCGTTCCGATGCCCGGGCTGGTTCCGGTGTCGCTGGCGACATTTGCAGTGTACCTGGCAGGAAGCCTGCTTGGCTGGAAGAAGGGCACTATCGCGGTGCTGATATATGTACTGCTTGGCGCGGTAGGACTTCCGGTATTCAGCGGAGGCGCGGGCGGATTCGCAAAGCTGTTTGGCGTTACCGGCGGATATATTGTAGGATATATTCCGTGTGCGCTTATCGGGGGACTGTTTGTGGATCTGTTCTATAAGAAGTCTGTGTCAAAGAATCCGTTCGTGAATGGTGCATGGTCTATTCCGGTGGGAATGATCGCGGGTACTGTTGTGCTGTATGCGCTGGGAACTGTCTGGTTTATTATCGCGCGCGGGGTCACGCTGGAAGTTGCGCTGGCTTCATGCGTAGTTCCGTTCCTTATCGGTGATACTATAAAGATCGTCTGCGCGACTATATTGACGGTTATCCTGCGTGATAGACTTGGTAAGCTGATGTGAGATAAAGCAAAGGGCTGCGGAAATCGCAGCCCTATTGTTTGCAGTGAACTATAATTTAGCGTTGCAGGGACTTTGAAATTTGCATCACTAATTGGGGAGTCAAGGGGGGACGAGTCCCTCCTTGCGGGTCGAGGGCAGAGCCCTCGCTTCGCCGTCTGTGACGGCGAACCCTCCGCGCGAGAGCGCGGAAAATAC
>CAKSHG010000263.1 GCA_934456315.1 uncultured Oscillospiraceae bacterium
TCGGCGTGAAGGAGCTTTCCTCGCTGTTCAGGGCGTGCGGGGCGGTAATGTCGATAATCATGGCGGTGATAGTGTGCTTCCTGCTGCTGAATACCATTTCGGCGGTGATAATGATGGCGGCGGGGAACAGCCAGGGCTAAGGAGGCGGGAAAGTGCAGTTTTTTTCAACGGTGTGCATGGCGGCGATAGCCTCGGCGCTGTTCCGCATGCTTATCCCGGAAAACAGGTTCGCGAAGCAGATATCCCTGCTGACGGCGGGGCTGTTCATTCTGGCGGGAGTGAACGCTCTCCGGAACACGGATTTCAGCCTTGACAGCGCACAGTACAGCTACGAGGACAGCGCGGATTACATAGGATTCTCGGGTGATGTGAACAGGGAGCTTCAGAAGAAAATATGCTCCGAAATGTCGGACAGGGTGTATTCTCTGCTGAACGAGCAGGGAATTTGTCCCGAAGAAGTCCACATTGCGGTTAATATTTCAGGATTGTACAGCATATCTATTACACAGGTGGAGCTTGTATTCAGCGAGGGACAGCGCTCGGCGGCAGAGGCGGCGGAGGAGCTGCTTTCACGGGAGCTCCCGGAGGAGATACGGATAACGTCGGTCGTAAGGGGGTGATGTCATGGGACGGCTCACGGAGCGGGCAGGCGGTCTGCTCGGCAGACTTGGCGGACTTGGGAACGGCAAATGGCGCAGGTTCGTCATCATCGCCGGGATAGCCGCGATAGCGCTTCTGTTTCTAAGCACGGTGATACCGGAGGGCAGTCCGGCGCAGGAGCAGGGCGGTTTCTCCGAGGACGCGTCCGCGCTCGAGCAGGAGCTTGAGAAGCGCCTGACGGACATCATCTCGCAGATAGACGGGGTCACTTCCCCGCAGGTGATGGTGACGCTCGACCGAACGAGCGAGCGGGTGTTCGCCGAGGAGGTGAAGTCCAGCAGCTCCGGGGATTCCCAGAGCGCCGAGAACAGTCCGGCGCTGACCGGCTCGAAGGACGCGCTGGAAAAGAGCGTGATACTCCCGAGGGTGCGGGGCGTAGCGGTGGTCTGCGGTGGCGCGGAGAACGTGCTGATACGCGAGAAGGTGGTGAATACTGCGGCGCGGGTGCTGGATATCGGCGTATCACAGGTCTATGTCACGAATTAAGAAAGGAATCAGGGTCATGAAGCGTTTGAATGTGATTTTAGGGAAGAAGCAGCTTGTAGCTGCGGGTCTGACTGTGCTGCTTGGCACGGCGGTCGCAGTGAATTTCATCTATTCCGGCGGGAAGAACAAGAACCTCACCGAGCCGTCTGCGGAGGTATCCGGCGCAGCGGACGCGGCGGGGACTACATACGGCGAGGCAGACCTGGTGAGCATTGACAAATCTGGCGGGACTGCGGACACCTCGGCGTACTTCGCGCAGGCAAGGCTCGACAAGCAGACCAGCCGCGAGGAGGCTGCGGAGGTGCTCCAGAGCATGTACCAGGGCGGCGACCTGACGAAAGACGAGCTTGCGGCTGTTGAGGTCGACGCGATGAAGCTTGGCGGCTACATCGAGAGCGAGAACAAGATAGAGAGCATGCTGAAAGCCCAGGGCTTTGAGGACGCGCTGTGCTACTTAAGCGACAGCAGCGCGAACATTATAGTCAAGACCGAGGGACTTGACGCGGCGGGCGCTGCGAAGATAAAGAGCACGCTGCTTTCCGAAGCGGATTTCGCCAACGACCAGATAACCATTGTCGAGGTGAACTAAGAAAAAGATCCACCGGTGGTCACTGCCGGTGGATCTTTCATGTTAATTGCTGACTTTTTTGTTTTTAATGCGGTCAGCGATTTTGTTGACGACAAAAAAGGAAAGGATCCCGATTCCGATACCGATGACCGTCCCGGCGAGCACGTCCGTGGGGAAATGCACGAACAGATAAAGCCGCGAGAACGCGACGAGCGCTGCGAGCACCAGAGCGGGGATACCGAGCTTTTTGTTGTAGCAGAACAGTACTGCCGCCACTGTGAATGATATCATCGAGTGCCCTGATGGGAACGAGAAATCCTTGGGCACAGCGATCAGCATGGAGAGGTAATCCTGTTCCAGCCAGCAGGGACGTGCTCTTGCGACGATGTGCTTGAGCAGGATATTCCCGACGATGAACGACGTGAGTATCGCGCCGCAGCATGCGATGCCGCACCTGCGGGACCTTTTTATAATGACCAGCACCAGCGAAACGGCTATCCAGAATATCCCGTACTCGCCGAACATCGTTATGACCGGCATGATGAGATCCATGAATCCGCTGGAGAGGTTTTCGTGTATCGCGTGAAGAATGTTCATATCGAACTGTGTTATCGCGTCCATTTTTTGCTCCTTGTGTATCTTGTGTAGTTATAAAATGCCGCCCATTGCTGGGCGGCTCCGGTTTCATGCCCTGACATTCAGTACAGTGCCTTTTCCGTCCGGGGAAGGCATGCTGTCCAGCATATCAGTGATGCTATCCATGGTCTGCTGGGTGGACTCCATCGTCTTTTTCATCATTCCGATGGAAACGCCCTGCTGTAAGTTAGCCTGCGCCATGCTCATGGACAGAGCAGCAATATCAAGTTCCATGAAACAGCCCTCCTTTCGCAGATGCTATGTCTGCAATTACAATATATCATAAAGTCCCCTGTTTGTCAAGCAAATTTGCGTTCTTAAAAAAAGTTGAAAATTTTTTTAAAAATCCCTTGACAAACTGCATTCAATGTGATATAATAGATGAGTACTCAAGAGAACAGCCCTTGAGAAGATATCGCGGGATGGAGCAGCTCGGTAGCTCGTCGGGCTCATAACCCGAAGGTCGTCAGTTCGAATCTGGCTCCCGCAACCA
>CAKSHG010000264.1 GCA_934456315.1 uncultured Oscillospiraceae bacterium
AGACCGCTCCGAAAGGAGCGGTCTTTTTGTATGTCAGATCCCGAGTATCTTCTTTTTCTTCGCGGTGAATTCCTCTTCGGTGAGAATCCCCTCATCGTAAAGGCGCTTGTATTTCCGTATCTCCGTGACGTCGTAACTGGATTCGTCGATGATCATCTCCTGTAGTTCCTCAAGCTCGAATCGAAGCCGCTCTGCGGCTTTTGCAGCTGGCAGAACTTCGGATTTGCCGTTCTTTGTGATAGTGACGTTTCCTCCGGCTCTGAATGGTATTTCCAGCCGCTTGTGGTGGAGAATGCGTGTGCATATCACCAGCGTCCAGCCGTTGAGCGTGCTGTGACTTGTCGTCACCTGTGTGCCGGACGTCGCGCCCGCCAGGGCGCCTACCTCCCCGGCAAGCGCTCCGCCAAGTAATGTGTTGACTGCTGCTCCGTGGTTCTTTGTCGTGGTGTAGTACGATCTGTCGTCCAGCAGGGTCACGCTGATCATCTCGCGGAAGTTGATGCACATGCAGTCCGGGTACAGCTCCGGCCGCAGCTTCATGCTTTTGTAGTCGATGGAGAGTATCTTCTCCGCAGTGAACTGCGGCTTATAGTCCGGCGCAGGCGTACCTGCGCCGAAAAGCTCCCTGCGAGCGCGCTCCTTTTCATTGCCGTCGCGTATTCCGCTGGCAATTGCGTACACGATCCCCACAACGATGCATACTGCAATAACTATCCCGACCAATATCAGAAATTCCATACCGCCACCGCCTTTCTGATTTAATTATAAATCAGCGGTCAGAAAATGTCAACGGTAAACTGCGCCTGTTCTGATACAGTTCGATTCCGGCGGTTCAGTGCTTCATCAATTCAGCCATGCGGGAAAACATATCCGCGATGATCCCCGGCGTTCCGGGAAGCTCCTGCATGATGAGCGCCCGTACTTCCTCCGACGGAGCCGGTTCGCTTATAGCGACAGTTCCCCGGACGCCATCTCCGACAGCGACATGCGCTGAAGCAGACCCGCCGAACGCGATATCCGAAGCAGCGGCGGCTCCTCCCACGGCGTACATACCGCAGGCTGCTCCTCCGAACGCCAGCCAGCCTGCCGCCAATCCGCCAAACGCCACAGCTCCTGCCGCAGCAGCCCCGAAAGCAAGCCCGCCAGCTGCCAGGGTCCCGAACGACAGAATCCCGGCTGACAGCAGTCCGAACGACACCGCTCCCAGCGAGAGAAAACCTCCGGCAACGACGCCTACCGCCTTGTTCCCGAAAGCGAATATGCCCTTGGCGGTGTACCTGCCCGCTCCGAAATTTATGTGCAGCAGCGGGATACCGCGTACAGTCCGGCTGCTCTTATATTCAAAGTGCAGGCGAGAACGCAGCGGCTTGGTTTCCCGGAGCGCTCCGGCAGGCTCCGGAGCTTCTCCCTTTATGAGCTCGTCAGTGCTGACGCCGAATATCTCGCTCATCTTCGCCAGCTTCTCAAGCTCCGGGGTAGTCGAGCCAAGCTCCCACTTTGATACGGTCTGCCGGGTAACTCCAAGCTGTTCGCCGAGCTGTTCCTGCGACCAGCCCTTTGACCTGCGGAGTTCCGTCAGTTTTTCAGCAAATTTCATAAGTTACCTCCCTTTGATTTCTGTTATAACTATACCACAATTCGCGCGGAATGTCTACCAATTTCCGCTTGAATTCTGTCAACAGAACTTAACATCGGCGCTGTTATGCGGTTTTTATTGAAATTACAATATCTGACAAAATAAATGCGCGATAGAAAAAGTACTTGATTTTTCAGGGATTATGTGGTATATTATAGGTAGCATATTTTTTCTGGTCAATGGTTAATAAATGGAGGTAAAAAATGTCTGTTAATCTTCAGAAAGGTCAGAAGGTCGACCTTACCAAGGGCAATGCCGGCTTAAAGACAATACTGGTAGGGCTTGGCTGGGACGAAGCTCCCAGAAAGTTCTCGCTTTTTTCCAAGCATGAGGATATCGACTGCGACGCTTCCGCGCTGCTGATAAGCGCGCAGACCGGAAAGCTGAACGGTCCGATAGATGTGGTATATTTCGGGAATCTGACCCATCAGACCGGCGCTATACACCACATGGGCGACAACCTGACAGGTGCCGGCGATGGCGATGATGAGCAGATACTCGTTGAGCTGCCCAAGCTCGGGAACGCCTATTCCAAGGTAGTGTTCGTTGTGAACATCTATCAGGCAATGCAGCGCAAGCAGCACTTCGGTATGATAAAGAATGCGTTTATCCGCCTTGTTGACGCGGAAAAGGGCGTTGAGCTGTGCAGGTACGATCTCTCGGATAATTACGATGGAAAGACCGCAATGATCTTCGGCGAGATCTATCTTTATAACGGCGAATGGAAATTTAACGCGATCGGCGAGCCCACCAATGATAACAGTATCTCGGAGCTTGCCGCAAGATATCAGCGCTGATTTTAAGGAGGTTTTCATCATGACAAAGAAGCTCGTAATAATCGCAGGCATCATCGGACTTGCAACAATGGCAGCCGCAGCGGTAGCGTTCTTCCTCACAAAGAACAGGACCATCGCAGAGGCTCTCGACTGCGAAGAGGACGACGAGATCTGATTCCAAAGCGCAAAGACCGCCCTGCCGATTATCGAATGCGGGGCGGTCTTTTATTTACAATAAGTACAGGAGCAAAACATGGCAAAGGAAAAAGAAGTCAAGACCAACGCGATGCGCATGCTGGACAAGCTCAAGCTGCCCTACAAGGTGCATCTCTACGAATGCGAGGAATTCATCGACGGCATACAGATAGCCGAACTCCTCGGGGAAAGC
>CAKSHG010000265.1 GCA_934456315.1 uncultured Oscillospiraceae bacterium
ACGTTTCTCTGCTGCGGGGACTTGGAGATGAGGTTAGGCAGGCGCTCCCAGGTGACGAGGTCCTTTGTGCGGACGATGCCAGCCTGCGCGGTAGCCGCAGAAAGGTCGGGGTTCTCCTTGTCTTTGCTCTCGGAGCAGAACACGCCGTATATCCAGCCGTCCTCGTGCTGGGTCAGGCGCATGTCGTAAACGTTGGTTTCCTCGGGGCAGGTGTCCGGGAGGATAACGGGGTAGTCGCGGAATCGGAATCCCTCGGTGGGCTTGTCGCTCTCTGCAACTGCGAAGAACGACTTGCGGTCAGCGCCCTCTACGCGTGCGACCAGGCAGTACTTGCCGTTGAGGTATACCGCGCCGGAGTTCATTACGGCGTTGACGCCGAGGCGCTCCATGAGGTTGGGGTTATCTTTGTAGGAAAGGTCGTAGCGCCAGATTATCGGAGCATGCGCCGCAGTCAGAACCGGATTCTGGTAGCGGGTGTAGATACCGTTGTAGAAATCAGAAGCGGGGTTGGGACGGCTTAGAAGTTCTTCCTGCTCTCTTACTAGCTTGGAAAGTCTTGCGTCGAACTGTTCTTTTGTCAACATAAATAATCCTTTCTTCCGGGGGGATCATCTATTCCCCGGCGAGCAAAATCAATATACTCTTTTATTATATCATACTTTGAGCGATTTTTCAAGGTTGACAGGGAGAAAAAATAGATATATAATAAAGATACATTTCAAAAAGTAAAGGAGCACTCCCTTTGGACAATAAACTTATAAACGAAATAATATCCCTTGCGGAGAATGGAGGGGCGCGCGGAAACGACGTCACCGCAGTATATTCCCGGGTGTACTGCGCGGTGAAGAAAGCGCTGGACATCACCCCCTATGCGGAGCAGATAGGCGCGGCATTGGCGCTCACCGGGCACAACATGGTGCAGATGCAGACCGGCGAGGGCAAGACCCTTTCCGCAGTTTTCGCCGCATGCTATGAAGCGCTGACCGGCGGTCAGGTGATGATACTTACGTTCAACGATTACCTTGCCCGCCGCGACTACGAGTGGATGAAGCCGGTCTACGACAGCATGGGAGTTAGCCTGGGCTGTATCACCGCTGATACTCCCCGGACGGACCGCCGCCGTATCTACTCGAAGCAGGTCGTGTACCTCACCGCAAAGGAGGCGGGATTCGACTACCTGCGGGATTTCGTGTGCTTTGAGCCGTCCGAGATGGTGTTCCCGCAGAAGCTGAATTTTGCAATAGTTGACGAAGCCGACAGCATCATGATAGACGAAGCGCGTATCCCGATTGTCATCGCCGGGGACATCGCCGCCGAGGACGACGGCAGCACCGCCGAAGTATACGAAAAGGTCGCGGGATTCACTGACGACGACTACGGTATCGACGAGGACAGCCGCAACGTCTATCTCACCGACGCGGGCGCCGACAAGGCGGAATCCGTGTTCTCCTGCGATATCTACGCCGCTGAAAACACCGGGCTGCTCGCGAAGATATGCGCCTGCCTGAAGGCGCGTGTAATGCTCGAGGAGGACAAGGATTATATCCTGCGGGACGGCGCCGTGATACTCGTTGACGAGTTCACCGGCAGAGCTGCGCCGGGACGCGTATTTCCCGGCGACCTCCAGGCGGCGGTGGAGGCGAAGCACGGGCTGAAGCTCACCTCGCGCGGGCGGATAATGGGAAATATCGCACTTCAGTACTTCCTGCGGCTGTTTCCGAAGCTTGCCGGAATGACCGGTACGGCTATACAGTCTAAAGAGGAATTCGACACGATATACGGGCTTCCCACCGAGGTCGTTCCGACCAGGCTTCCGTGCAGGCGTATCGACCACCCGCTGGAAATGTACTTCGACCAGACGGAAAAGCGCAGGGCAGTCATCGCAGCTGTCCGGGAGGCTCACGAAATATCCCGCCCTGTCCTGGTCGGAACTGAAAGCATAGGCGAATCCGAGGAGCTTGCGGAGGAGCTTCGCGGGTTTGGGATAGAATGCGCCGTCCTCAACGCAAAGAACGACGAAGCGGAAGCGGATATAATCTCTCGCGCCGGAGAGCCGGGAGCGGTCACCATCTCCACCAACATGGCGGGACGCGGCGTCGATATCAAGCTTGGCGGTGCCGACTGCCACGCGAAAGCGGAGGTCGAAAGGGCGGGCGGACTGCTCGTCCTCGCGACGGCAATGCGGGAATCCTCGCGCATCACGCAGCAGCTCCGGGGCCGCGCAGGACGTCAGGGCGACGTCGGCGAGAGCCGGTTCTTCACCGCGCTGGACGATGAGATAATGACGCGCAACGACCTGCGCTCGCTGGTTTCCGGGCGGCATTACCCCACCGAAAGGGTGAGCGGCGCGATCGGGGATAAGGCGCTGCTGAAAGAAGCGGAGCGCATTCAGCGCATTTCCGAGGGCAATACCTTCGACGAGCGCGTAAAGCTCATGAAATACACCCTGATAGGCGAAAAGCACCGCGCGATGACATTCGAAAAGCGCACCGCGCTGCTTGACGGTACCTACTCAAGCGACCTCTGGCAGAAGCACGCTCCCGACCTCTGGGAAAAAGCCGCTGAAAAGTTCGGCGAGGAAGAACTCCAGGCAAAACAGAACATCGTCCTTGCGGCTCTGCTGAACGAATTCTGGTGCGACTACCTCGACTACACCGCCTACCTCCGGGAGGGAATCCACCTCACCCAGATAGCCGGGCGGAATCCTGCGGAGGAGTACAACATCGCCTGCGAGGAATACTACCAGGGCGCGGCGGAGAGCCTCCCCGACCGCATGGCGGAGAA
>CAKSHG010000266.1 GCA_934456315.1 uncultured Oscillospiraceae bacterium
GCGTCCGAGAACCCCAGGTTCACCGTGGAATTCGTAGACTGATAAAAGCAGAACTGCGCCTGTTTCGGCGCAGTTTTTTATTTATAGTGTGCTATAATAGTATCATAAAAGACACATATCAATTGCAAAGGAGCGTTATATCATGGCAGACAAAGACACGGGCAGCCAGCGGCTGAAGCTGCTGTATCTGCGGGATATTTTCCTGAAGTACACCAACGAGAACGACTCACTTACAAGGAATCAGATAACCGACCTGCTCTCTGACCTTGGTATTTCCGAGGGCCGCAAGGCGTTCGCCGAGGACATCGAGGCGCTTCAGAACTACGGCATGGATATCCACGCCACAAACGGCAGGACTGCATCCTATCAGCTTATCAACAGGGATTTCGAGCTTGCGGAGCTGAAGCTCCTCGCGGACGCGGTAAGCTCCGCGAAGCTGCTGTCGGACAGCCAGTCCGCGACGCTGCTGAAAAAGCTCTCCGCTCTGTGCAGCGAAAAGGAAGCGGGTCAGCTCAAGCGCACCGTCTACGTTTCGGGCAGGACGCGGCAGAATTCCAACAAGGCGGTGCTCTACAACGTTGATACTATCCAGCGGGCTATCTCCACATCGCCCAAGAAAAAGATATCCTTCCGCTACTTCGAATACGACATGCGCAAGAACAAGAAGTACCGCGACAAAGCTCGCATAGTCACCCCCTACGCGCTGGTCTGGGACAACGACCACTACTACCTCGTAGCCTGGAACGATCACCGCGAAACCTACTCCAACTTCCGCGTAGACCGCATGGAGAGCGTGGAGATAATCGACCAGCCCGCCAGAAAGCCCGATGCGGATTTCGACCTGGAGGACTACATACTGACCCACGTTTCGATGTTCAGCGGCGATGAAACGGAGGTCGTGCTCCGCTGCGACAAAGCTGTGGTGAACGCAGTGCTCGACCGCTTCGGAATGGGCGTGCGGCTTATCCCCGCCGAGGACGGCGAGAGCTTTTCGGTGCACGCTCCCGTTGTCGCAAAGGAGCCGTTCTTTGCCTGGGTTTTCCAGTTCGGCGGAAAGGTGCAGATAACCGGACCGGAACAGGTCCGCAGCGAGTACCGGGCAATGCTTGACAGAGTGCGAAGCGGTCTGGACTAAACGAAATGACGGGGAAGATCTTCCGATTTCCCCCTAATCGTTTTCACTGCTGTGCGGCGTACTTTCGCCGGAGCGCAGTTTCTCTGTGGTGTGCGCTTTTTCGTGGCATTCCGGGCATTCTGAAAAAACGGGAAGCAGGTTCAAAAAACATTTTCAAAATGTTGCAAAAGCTCTTGATTTCTTATCGGATATATGTTAAAATATAGACAAATTCATCAGGAGGCGATTTAGTGTACAAAGTTTCATTTACCGGGTACCGCCCACAGAAGTTACCATTTCACGGGGAAAACGACCCTGCATGCGTTGACCTGAAAAAGCGTATCTACGCTGAAATAGAGCATCTTTACGGACATGGCGCTGCGGAGTTCAACACCGGCATGGCGCTGGGCGTTGACATGTGGTGCGCGGAAGCGGTGCTGGAGCTGAAAGCGCTCCACCCGGAGGTAAAGCTGAACGCCCTGCTTCCCTGCTGCGGTCAGGAAAACAAATGGAATCCCGCCGACCAGCGACGCTACAGGTGGATACTAGAACGCTGCGACCGGACGAGCTACATTTCCCGGGAGTACACCCGGGACTGCATGTTTGCGCGTAACCGCGCCCTGGTAGAGGGCTGCGACCTGCTCCTGGCGGTCTACGACGGGAAACCCGGCGGAACAAAGCACACGGTCGACCTGGCTGAAAGGCTCGGCAAAAAGATCATCGTCATCTCTCCTGAAGCATAGTAGAAATGGGGCTGAAAAACCCCATTTCTGCTTGTCGAAAAAGTAGCATTCCCTGGCTGTTGAGAAAGGTGCAGATGCTAGGAAACGCCATTCCGGCTAGGCTTTTTGCCTGCCGGAATGGCGTTGACGACGCAGATGTGCCTTTATAAACAGCCAGAAATGGGGCTGAAAAGCCCCATTTCCAGTTATACAACGCTGATCTCCAACAGGAACAGCGAACTGTCCCTGCCGCTCATATCCACTGCGTAGTACTTCACGTTACCGTCCGCGTCGGTGAACGATATTCCGTTGTTCGGGATATCTCCCAAAAATTCCATTCCTGCCACCAGCGGGCGCTCCGGAGTCAGCTCCGGCTGGGAGTACACCTCCTCCGCAGCAAACGCGAAATTCCCAGCGTCATCGTAGTCCTGCACGGATATCGACAGCACTTTGAAGTCGGTCACGGTGCTTTCCGCAGTGAACACCACCTCGACGGTCAGGGCGTTGTCGTTAAGACCATACTCGTCATGCCCGCCAAGCTCCGGTACCTCCCAAATGTACTGCGCCTTTACCGGGAGCTTCTCCGCGCTCTCCTCCCCGGTCGCTTCAACGGTCGGGACCGGCTCTGCGGTAAGCTCCGGCTCGGTGATCGATGGCTCGGTGCTCGGCGGCTCGGTGCTCGGCGGCTCGGTGCTCGGCGGCTCGGTGCTCGGCGGCTCGGTGCTCGGCGGCTCGGTGCTCGGCGGCTCGGACACCGTCCCCGGCTCCGATGTGGTCAGAGTTGTCTGCGCTGAAGATTCGGAGTCAGCCGCGCTGCTTTCCGGGGCGGAATTCCCTGCCCCGCAGCCTGTCAGCAGGAGCATTGCCGCTAATATTGCGATTTTCTTTTTCATATACAGTACCTCCATTTTCCATCAGTGGTTATGATATTATAGCAGATATC
>CAKSHG010000267.1 GCA_934456315.1 uncultured Oscillospiraceae bacterium
AAGAACCCGAACCACGTTTGCAAGGGCGTTAAGAGCATGACCGTAGACGGCAAGCCCGTTGACGGCAATGTTATCCCCGTGATGAACGGCGGCGAGCACACCGTTGAGGTAGTTCTCGGCTGATAGCTGACAAACAACACAAGAGCGCCGGAGCAGTACCTCCGGCGCTTTCTTTAATAAGGAGGTGTGCGAAATGTTCAAGGGAACGATATTGCTGATAGACCGCTTTTCCAGCATGAATACGCTGATAAACAGCTACCTCACTGCTTCGGGATATGTTGTCGATTGTATCCGTACACTCGGCGAGCTGAACTCCGTCAGGCTGAACACGATACACCTTGCCCTGCTGGATATAGACACCGCCGGCGACAGGCTCAGCTCCGTGCTTGGTCAGATGAGGTCTGCCGGAGTCCCGACGATAGTGCTGACCTCCGAAAACGACTATTCCGGACGGCTCACCGCGCTGGAGCTGGGCGCATCGGACGTCATGAGCCGCCCGCTGGACATCGCCGAGCTGGTCGCAAGGATACGCGCCGCGCAGGCTCGCTCTCAGGTGTCAGTGTCAGGCGCGGATCGACCGCCGGCAGACTTCGGAGGACTTTCCGTGGATATTTCCAGGTACCACGCGGAGCTTGACGGCGAGCCGCTCAACATCACTCCTAAGGAAATCGCTCTGCTGTATCTCCTGATAAGCAGCCCCGATACGGTTTTCAGCCGGGAGGAGCTTTCCCGGCAGCTGCGCAGCTCCGGGACCTCGTCCGACCGCACTGTCAACGTGTTCATAAGCCGCCTGAAAAAGGCGATAGGACGATACGGCAGCAATATCGTCCCGGTCCGCGGAGTGGGATACAAATTCATAAGCGCCGAAAATGACTGAACTCATTTTTCTTGCGCCCAGTCTTGATTTTTTTGCAATTATGTGGTATCATATAGATTATAAATAAATCCGGCAATATCACGGAAAAGGAACGGATCACCTTTACAGGAAAGGAAACATAATACAATGAGCGAAGAAAAAAAGGAATTTGTCAAGCACGAGATACCGCGCCCGGAGTTCCCGAAACGCGCGATAATCACCGGAGGCATGCCCTACGGAAATAAGAAGCTCCATTTCGGACACATCGGCGGCGTGTTCGTATTTGCCGACGTATACGCGAGATTCCTGCGCGACAGACTGGGCGACGAAAATGTTATTTTCGTATCCGGTACCGACTGCTACGGCTCCCCTATCGCCGAAAGCTACCGCAAGCTGTGCGAAACCCAGGGATTCAAGGGAACTATCCACGATTTCGTTGAGGAGAACCACAAGGCGCAGAAAAAGACACTCGACGACTACATGATAAGCCTGAACATCTTCGGCGCGTCCGGACTTGGCAGAACAGCCGAGATACACAACAAGGTATCCGACTGGTTTATCCGCACGCTTTACAAGAACGGTCACCTGCACCGCATCAGCACCAAGCAGTTCTACGATGAAAAGGCAGGCTGCTTCCTGAACGGCAGACAGGTAATAGGAAAGTGCCCGGTGGACGGCTGCCAGAGCGAAAAGGCCTACGCAGACGAGTGCGACCTCGGTCACCAGTACATGCCGGAAAATCTCATCAATCCTAAGAGCACCCTCACCGGCGATACGCCCATCATGAAGGACGTCGAGAACTGGTACTTCGACCTTCCGGCTTACAACAAGCTCCTCAAGGAATACGTTGAGAAGATATCCAAGCAGAAGAACGTCCGCCAGCTGGTTTCCAAGACCATCTCCGAGTTCCTTGCCGACCCGGTGGTACACATAAAGAACGAGCTTCTCGACAGCTACAATGCAGTCAAGGATAAGCTCCCGGAGCACGAATTCATCGAGGAAAAGAACAAGCCCAGCTTCACCATCAAGTTCACCGAGCTCGACGAGATGAACAAGGCTACCGCGATACTCTCCGCCAACGGCATTCGTTACCGCACCGGAAAGACCCTGGTGCCGTTCAGACTTACCGGCAACATCGAGTGGGGCGTTCCCGCGCCTGTACTCGAGGGCGAGGATCCGCTGACCATCTGGGTATGGCCGGAATCCCTCTGGGCTCCTATCTCCTTTACGCAGGCAGCGCTTGAGCAGCAGGGCCGCGACCCCGGGGAGTGGAAGCAGTTCTGGTGCAGCAAGGACGCGAACGTATACCAGTTCATCGGAGCCGACAACATCTATTTCTACGGCGTTGCAGAAATGGCAATGTTCATGGGACTCAAGGAGGGCGAGAACACCATCGACCCGCCCGAGGGCGAAATGCAGCTGCCGATACTCTGCGCGAACAACCACATTCTGTTCCTGGACAAGAAAGCCTCCAGTTCCGGCGAGATCAAGCCTCCGATGGCGGCTGACCTTCTGGATTACTACACTCCTGAGCAGCTCCGCATGCACTTCCTGGGCTTAGGTCTTGGTCAGCGCAGCGTAAGCTTCATGCCGAAGCCCTACAATCCCAAGGCTAAGCCGGAGGACCCGGATCCCGTAGTAAAGGACGGATTCCTGCTTTCCAACGTATTCAACCGCATTATCCGTACCTGCATTTACTCCACGCAGAAGTACTTTGACGGAGTTATGCCTGTCGGCGCGGTAGACGAGCAGGTTCTGGAGGACGCCAAGAAAGCTATCCTCGACTATGAGCGCTTCATGTACCGCTTCGAGTTCCATCAGGCGACCTATGTACTGGACAGCTACATCAGAAAGGCAAGCAAGTACATGGCAAAGAACCTCGGCGACGCCGACAAGGCGGACGACAACGA
>CAKSHG010000268.1 GCA_934456315.1 uncultured Oscillospiraceae bacterium
CATACAGCCTTACTTCGTCGGCTTTCATCGCATTCGGCGCACTCTACCCATTTTCCCTTTTCAAACCGGTTTTTAGGGGTTCCCACATACATCGACTGAAACATGTTGCCTGACCGCACTTGAAATAATCCGCCGAAAGTGGTATAATTCTATAAGAATACAGACAGGAGCGCAAAATGAACAGACTTAACATATTCCTTGAGCACATATACGAGGGAGCGCAGCAGCAAGCCGTGCCGCCCGAAGCCGTGATGGCGCAGGCGCGGGAAATGGGCTACTCCGGGCTGGAATGCGATCTCTGGCGGCTGAACGACCGCGCGGAGGTGAAGCGGCAGTTCGACAGCTGCGGGTTGTCCGCCGCCTCGGTATATAATATGTACGACTTCCTCCGCGATGAACCGGAGGTATCAAAAGAAAAAATGCTCCGCCATCTGGAAACGGCGGCGTTTTACGGCGCAAAAAAGGTGCTTGTTATCCCGGGATTCTTCCAGCCCGGGGACGACCGGGAGAGCGGTTACGCAAAGTTCGCGGAGCAGCTCGCGGTGATGTGCGGACTTGCGGCGCAGTACGGGATAACCGTCACGATGGAGGACTTCGATGACAGCAGCTCCCCCTGCTGCGATACCGCCGGGCTGGAGCGGCTGCTGACCGCAGTCCCGGGGTTGCGCTTCACGTTCGACACCGGGAACTTCGCGTACGTCCTGGAGGACCCCGCGCATGCCTACGCCCGGCTGAAGCCGTACATCGCGCATGTTCACCTGAAAGACCGCAGCCGGGACGTTTCCCGCAGCAATGCCGACGGCTCCAACGCCAAGGCGGACCTTTCCGGCGCGGAGATGTACCCTGCCGAGTGCGGCGGGGGCTACGTCGGAATGGAGGGGCTGGTGAAGCGCCTGCTCGCGGACGGCTACGCCGGAGAATTTTCGGTGGAGCATTTCGGCGCGGCGGACCAGCTGGAATACATGCGGCGTTCTGCGGAGAACGTCCGCCGCTGGATATCGGAGGTGAATAAATGATTCGAGTACTTATCTGGAACGAATACCGCCACGAAAAATGTCAGCCGGAGGTCGCAAAGCTGTACCCCCAGGGAATGCACGCCGCCATCGGCGAATACCTCATGCAGGACGAGGACATCATAGTACGGCTCGCCTGCCTTGACGACCCGGAACAGGGTCTTAGCGAGGAAGCGCTTGCCGAAACGGATGTGCTCATCTGGTGGGGGCACATGGCGCACGGCGAGGTAACGGAGCAGTCCGTCGAGCGGGTATGCCGGCGGGTCAGCGAGGGAATGGGGTTCATCGGACTGCATTCCGCGCACCACAGCAAGGTGTTCAAGCGCCTGACCGGAACGTCCTGCAACCTGAAGTGGCGGCACGGCGACCGCGAGCGCGTCTGGACGGTTATCCCGTCCCACCCGATAGCCCGGGGTATCCCGGAGCAGTTCGAGCTGCCTGTAGAGGAGATGTACGGCGAGCCTTTCGATATCCCTACGCCGGACGAGGTGGTATTCATGGGGTGGTTCGCCGGGGGCGAGGTGTTCCGGAGCGGAGTGACCTACCGCCGCGGCGCGGGAAGGATATTCTACTTCCAGCCGGGACACGAGGAGTATCCCACTTTCCGCGACCAGAACGTCCTGAAGATAATCAGGAACGCAGTGCACTGGGCACAGCCGGAGCCAGGCGCACATATGGTGGAATGCACGAATCCGGCTCCATTGGAGGGTTGACTATGTTTAAGATGGACGATACAGTAAGGATAAAGAAAACCGGAGTTGTCGGCTCGATATCCGATATAAGCTGCGTGGGCGGCAATACGATTTATGTGATAGACACCGATACCGGCGACGACGAGGAAGGCGGTTTCGGCGGAATGTATTCCGTTTTCTACTGCACCGAGGAGGAGCTGGAGAAGGTGTGACCCCGCACATTCCCGCAGTTTTCAACATTCCACACTGGAATAGTGTATGGTCACCTCTAAAAATAAGGCAGGCGTTTCAATGCGCCTGCCTTATAAATTATAATTCCGTAACAAAACGAAAACCACCCGATTATTACCAGGTGGCTTTCTTAATGGTTGCGGGAGCCAGATTCGAACTGACGACCTTCGGGTTATGAGGACGTCTTTTGACACATTCTCAACCATTTTAAGCAATCTCGCCGAGATATTTTCTTGCATTATTATATCACACATAAGCGGATTTGTCAACCTCAAATAATGCAGCCAAGTGGCTCAACCATACCGTTTCTCGCCTTAATGAAAGCTGATCCGTATGACGATGTTTTTGCATAATATTAAAAATCTCTTTCACATAAATAGACAACGGCTCTAAACCGTCTATAAACGAACTGCTATAAAAACTGCTATAAAAAAAGCCCTGACTAATCAGAGCTTTCTTAGATTAATACAGAGCCGCAATCTTATCCATGCAAGCCTGCTTATGCTCAGGAAGAGCGTGACCGTACTTGTTCAATGTTGTACTTGGCTGAGCGTGTCCAAGCAGCTTTGACAGGGCATACACATCTACTCCGTTCTCCAAGGCTCTGGTAGCGAAAGTGTGACGTATCGTGTGAATGTGGACATCTGATAAACCTGCACGCTTACATACACGGCGAAACAGCGCCTCGTAATTTCTCGGATCAAGGTATGAGAAATCTGTGCTTGTAATTATATAGTCGGTTTCGTGATGGGTTCTTCCTGCGGCGGTTTTCTGAGCGATCTGGCGTTCCTTGTGCTGCATTAAATCCTCAAACAGCTTGTC
>CAKSHG010000269.1 GCA_934456315.1 uncultured Oscillospiraceae bacterium
ACGGCTTACCGCGCTGCGGAGCTGTTCCTCGAGAAAGCGGACGCCTGCGGCTCGGTGTGCATTGATATCGAAAAGCGTATCCCCAGCGGCGCGGGAATGGGCGGCGGCAGCGCAGATGCAGCTGCCGTCCTGAAAGCGCTGAACGAGGCGTTCGACCAGCCGCTTTCAGAAGCGGAGCTTCTCGGTATAGCGGCGCAGGTCGGCGCAGACGTGCCGTTCTGCTTGGCTGGCGGAACGAAGCTCTGCCGCGGTATCGGCGAGGAAATGTCGGATACCGTTCCGGCGGAGGGCGTGTTCCTGGTGGTGAAGCCGGAATTCGGCTGCCCCACTGGGGAAGCGTACCGGAAGTACGATGAAAGCCCGCTGCCTGTCAACGGCGGTCTGGAGCGGTGCACGGCAGCCCTGCCGGGAAATTACCCGCAGGAGATGTACAACGTGTTCCAGCGGCTCTATGCCGACCAGCGTATCGAGGATATCTGCGCCCGGCTGAACGTGCTCGGTGCAAGGGGAGCGATGCTCACCGGCAGCGGCTCGGCGGTGTTCGGGGTGTTTGACAGCGAAACCAGCTCACAGCGCGTTTCCGGAGAGTTCCCGGGCTGCTTTACGGCGGTCTGCGGGTGCGTCCGGGAGGGCGTTTCCATCACAGAAAGGGAGGTACTATGATCAAGGTCCAGAACAATATCGGAACGATAACCATATCCCAGGATTACTTCACATCGCTTATCGGAAGCACCGTGACCGGCTGCTTCGGCGTTGTGCAGATGAATATCAGCAGCGCGAAGCAGACGATACTTGCGGCGCTGCCTTTCGTGAAGAAAAAGAGCTACGAGCGCGGGATAAGCGTCCGCGCGGGACGTGACAAGCTGGTGGTGGACCTCCATATCACGGTGCTTTACGGCGTGAATGTCGGCACTGTTGTGAAGAGCATCATCAACAAGGTGAAATACGTCATGGAAGAAAGCACGGGCATTTCCGTTGAGCGCGTGAATGTCTATGTAGATGAAATAAAAACTTGATTCAACGCATAAAAACAGGAAGGGATATCACATAAAATGACACTTACAGGAAAGCTGTTCCGTGACGCGGTCATATCAGGCGCGAACAACATTGCCAACAACCGTGCCGCAGTCGATGAACTGAACGTATTCCCCGTACCGGACGGCGATACCGGCACAAACATGTCCATGACCATCGGCAACGCCCTGCCGGAATTAAAGGCAGCAGGAGACGCCATATCCGCAGGGGACGCTGCAAAGCTGACTGCCTCCGCAATGCTCCGTGGTGCGCGCGGAAACTCCGGCGTTATTCTGTCGCTTATTTTCCGCGGACTTTCGAAGGGTCTTGCAGGACAGGCAGAAGCGGACGCGAAAATGCTGTCCGACGCGTTCAAGCTGGGCGTTGACGCAGCGTACAAGTCCGTTATGAAGCCCACCGAGGGAACTATCCTCACCGTTGCAAGAGAAGCGTGGGAGAACACCAAGGATATCGCGCAGGAGGGCGGCGACGCCGCGGAATTCCTCGCGAAGTTCATCGAGGAGGGCGAAAAGAGCCTTGCCAATACTCCGGAGCTGCTCCCGGCGTTGAAAAAAGCCGGCGTGGTTGACGCGGGCGGTAAGGGACTGCTGGTTATTCTCAGCGGAATGCAGCAGGTCATCTCCGGCGGGGAGATGATACGCTCCGATGACGAAACAAAGCCCTCCGCTCCGGCGGCTGTAGCGGCTGCGGGAGCCGCGCAGGAGGATATCAAGTTTGCATACTGCACCGAGTTCATCGTCAACAAGAAGCCCGGCGCAAATGACGCAACTGCGCTGCGCGCGTTCCTGGAAACCATCGGCGACTGCGTTGTCGTGGTCGACGACGATGATATCATCAAGGTGCATGTTCACTCCAACCACCCCGGCAAGGCGATCGAGGAGGGCATAAAGTTCGGCGAGCTCACCAAGATGAAGATCGAGAACATGCGCGAGCAGCATCACAACATCATCAAGGCAGACGAAGCGGTCCAGAAGAACCGCAAGGTTCCCGTAAAGCCTGAAAAGGACTTCGGATTCGTTGCAGTTGCGGCGGGCGCAGGCATCGAGGCTCTATTCCGCGACCTGGGCGCCGACAGCGTTGTACGCGGCGGTCAGACGATGAACCCGTCCACCGAGGACATTCTTGAAGCGATAGGGCAGACTCCGGCGAATAACGTGTTCGTCCTGCCGAATAATAAGAACATCATCATGGCTGCGGAGCAGGCTGTTGCCCTCGCGGACAGGAATGTCTGCGTACTCCAGTCCAGGAGCATTCCGCAGGGGATCACCGCGCTGATGAACTTCGACCCCGGTGCTGATTTCGTCACAAACCGCAGCAACATGACTGACGCGCTCGACAGAGTGCAGAGCGGTCAGATAACCTTCGCGGTGCGCGACAGCGAGTACGACGGCCACAAGATAAAGCAGGGCGAGATACTTGCGATGGACAACGGCAAGATAGTGTTCACCGAGAAGGACGTTACCAAGGCTCTGGTGAAGCTTACCAAGCGGCTGGTGAACGGTTCCAGCAGCTTCATCACCGTTATGTACGGCTCCGATGTAAGCGACGAAGCGGCGAATGCGGCTTACGAGCAGCTCCGCGCGCGTATCAGCGATAATATCGATATCAACCTTGTAAACGGCGGTCAGCCGGTATATTACTACATCATTTCTGTTGAATAAATGGATAT
>CAKSHG010000270.1 GCA_934456315.1 uncultured Oscillospiraceae bacterium
TTTCAAGCCTTTCTGCGAAATTCCATCTAATGCACAAAGTTTCGTAACGGGTTTCGGCAACACGCACAACTATCCGTTTGCGTAAGCTGCGGACAGCTGGCGCAGCTGAACTGCTCCATATCTGAAGCAATATGCGCCGGGCATTTATAAAGGTCACCTCTAAACTGTATCGAATACGGCGCACATCAGCTGCAAAAACATGCTATAATATAATCACACAAAAGCACTGACGAACACCAAAGCCAATGAGGAGGACAAGTTCATGAGAACATCTTACATCTACGCAGCAAGCGGCAGGGATTCCATTGAGTTTTACCTGGAGCACGACCGCAGACGTTACTATCTTTTCAGCACACGCTTTGATTACTGCGTTTTCACCTGCTTCAGGAACGGAGTTCAGCTGCGGAACGTATTCAGCGGAACCCGCAATCCTCTTATGAACCACATAAAGGAGCGCATAATAAAGTCAGTAAAATACGTAGAGTCAGAATACCGGCTGAATGTACTTTCCCAGAACATCAGCAACCGCAGGAAGCGTATCCCCGCATATTACCCGGCAGACGAGGAGATCGCCTGACCACAACCGCAAAACCGGACGCCAGCAGAAGCTGACGTCCGGTTTTTTGTTGATATTCGGTTAAGCCCTTGCCCTTCCCGCGACCTTCCCGGCAATGAACAGCACGGTAGTAACGCAGATGAAAATGAGCACGAACGCGTTCACTTCCTCGCTCCAGCGCAGCATGAGCACCGCCGCGTCACCTGCCGCCGCAGCCGCGAAAGGAGCCGCCGGGAACGCGTACTCGCCGTCGCCGCTGTAAAATCTTCTAAGCATGAGCGTGAACAGCACCACCATTCCCGCTGAAACCAGTATCTCCAGCGGAATAAACAGTGCCGACAGCTCTATCGAGGTATGATACACCACCGGAATGGACATCGAGAACGCCACGATATACCCGAACGAAAGCCACCTTATGAGCCCTCCGCCGTATCGCTTCACGCACTGCGCGGTATGTATCGCCATGGATACCAGTATCATTCCGTAAGCCGCGAACTGTATCGGCGGTATCGTTCCCTCGGTGTGCACCATTCCGCCCAGCAGAAGTATCCCGGCGGCAACCGACAGCTTTCCGAAAACGCCCTGTTCCAGCGCCGGAGCTGCCGATACCTTTCCATTATCGCGGCGTTCTACGGTGAAACGGCAGTTTACTATCATGTATACATACGCGCCGATCATCGCGCCTACCGTCAGAGCGGTCATATAAAGGTCAAGCAGGTCGTAGCTTCCCATATCTCCCGTGAATACCGTCACCAGGCTTATCACACGTTCTATAGTAAGTATAAGGAAATACAGAAGTAAAAATATCAGTTTTGCCTTGTCGGATCTCTTTGCCATCTTATCAGCTCCTTTCAATAATGGTCACCTCTAAAAACCTTGTTTGAGTGAAAATGTGTATAGCACACCGACTGCTTCTTCAATCCTCCTCGTAAGGCATACAGCCTTACTTCGTCGGCTTTCATCGCATTCGGCGCACTCTACCCATTTTCACTTTTCAAACCGGTTTTTAGAGGTTTCCTAATATTATATCACGTTTTTTCACATAAATCAATAGCGATTACGATTTTTATTTCCTTTTTAACAATTTCTTTATATCCCCCTTGACAAAACAAAGAAAACAGTATATACTGTATATATAACATATAAACGCTTTGAAAGGAGGAATGGTCTTGAAGATACTTCAGAATTCGGACGTACCTATATATCGGCAGATAGCGTCGCAGTTCAAGGACGACATCATGAACGGGCGTATAGCCGAAGGCGAATACCTCCCGTCGATACGCGGCCTTGCAAAGGACCTGAAAATAAGCGTCATCACCACGATGAAAGCATACGAACTGCTGACCCAGGAGGGCATGATAGCCCCGGTGCAGGGCAAGGGCTACATCGTCAACCCGCAGGACCGCGAAATGGTGAGGGAGCAGCAGCTCCGGCTGCTGGAGCAGCACCTGCAAAACGCGATGGAAGCCGCAAAGCTCGCCGGAGTTTCCCGCGAGGAGCTGACAGAGATGCTGAAAGTGCTTTACGATACCGACCAGGCAGGAGGGTTATAACATGCTTATATTTTCAAAGGACAGAAAGAAGATAGCGGACTGCGTTTCCGTTTCCGTACAGAGGAACTTTGGCGGCGGAAAAGACGGGAAGTATGTACTGGTAGGCTCCGCAGGATTCGGGACGTCATATGACGGCATACTTGCGTCGTATTCCGACGAAAAGGCCGCCATGGACGAGCTTGAAAAGATATTCTCGGCGTTCGAAAACGGCGCTAAATCATACCGGCTGTGAGGAAGATGGATATGAACAGGCTGGTATACGGAATAACGCTTTTTCTGATAGGGATCGGCGGACTGCTTCTTGCGGCAGACAACTTAGCCGGAGGTTTCCTGCCCGACGCAGCGATATGGTCGATCGGCACTGTAGATATGATATGCCTGCCGTTCTTCGTATATTTTTTCATAAAGGAACGCAGAGAGCGCAGGCGGTAAGGGAGTAATTTATATGGAAAACAATTTCTGCGTAAGCGCCAGAGGGCTTACGAAAAAATACAGCAAATTCACGCTGGGAGCGCTTGACCTGGATATCCCGGAGGGATTCTCAACGGCGCTCATAGGGGCAAACGGCGC
>CAKSHG010000271.1 GCA_934456315.1 uncultured Oscillospiraceae bacterium
AATGCCTGCGACAAATATTGAGCCTGCTATCAGCATCATCAGTATCTTCCCGAAAAAGCCCAGCAGCGTGACGCTGACGAACATGATCCCGGTCATCAGCAGCGTCAGGAAAACGTTACCCGCCAGTATCACCGGGATATGCAGCAGCATACCCCACGGTCCCGCACTTATTATCCCGTCCGCAGCGATGAGCAGCACGGAGAACACGGTCAGCGCCATGAATATCACGTTCAGTATATCCCCGGCGGAATAGTCCCCGGAAAGCGGTATGTAGCCCGGCGGGTCGAAACTCATATTCTGGTCTGCGCTCTGCATGAACGCCGCGATGATGAAATAGAAAATCACCAGGAACGATGGCAGGAACCTTATCCCCGCCGTTCTCTCGAAGCATGGACCCGCCTTGTCATACAGGAAGCTTCCGCCCGGCGCTTTTCTCGTGAGCCTTCCCCATGCGGGCAGTGCCAGCAGTCCCAGCAGCGGGAGCGAAAGTGCGGCGCCCAGTATCACGAATCCCCACGGCATGGTGTTCCACAGCTTCACTGACCAGTCGATGAGCTGCCGGAATAATTCGTCCGTCTGCGCGTGGAAGTCCGGGCGGCTGAATGAGATCAGCAGCGCGGCTGTTCCCGCCGCACAGCACAGCAGAGTGATCACCGTTCCTAAAGTATGCGAATGATCCTGTTTTTCCATCGTGACACCTCCGCTCAGAAACGCTCCTGAATGAACTGATACAGTTCCCGAGCCTTTTCCTCGCCTATCTTTGCCGCCGCGCGGAGTTCCTCCGGCGTGGCGTTTTTCATGTCCTGTTTGGTCTTGAACACTTTCATCAGAGCCTGCGCCTTTGCCTGACCTATCCCGGGGACCTCGGTTAGCTCCAGCTCATAGGTCTTTTGCTTGTGCTTGACGCGCTGGAAGTTGATGGAGTAGCGGTGCACCTCGTCCTGGATATTCGTCAGCAGCTTGAAAAGCGGCTTGTTGGCGCTTATCTGTATCTCTCCGCCTTCTTTTGCGATGGCGCGGGTGCGGTGCTTGCTGTCCTTGACAAGACCGAAAAGCGGGACGTTTATCCCCATTTCGTCGAAAACCTGCGATACTGCCGCGACATGCCCCTGACCGCCGTCAAGCAGTATCAGGTCGGGCAGCGGCGCGAAATTCTCGTCGCCGTCAAGATAGCGCTGCATGCGGCGGCGCAGTACCTCCTGCATGCTTGCGTAGTCGTTTATCCCGACTACGTCCTTTATGTTGAATCTGCGGTAGCCCGGCTTGAACGGTCTGCCGTTGCGGTAGACTATCATTCCGCCGACGCGTCCGGTTTCGCCGAAGTTCGACATATCATAGCTTTCGATTATGAGCGGTATTTTTTCAAGATGCAGCAGGTCGCGGAGGTCCTCAAGGGCGTTTATTTCCTTTGCCGTCCTGCCGACCCTTAATGCGAGGTACTCGCTGGCGTTGTTCTTTGCCAGGACTATCTGCGACAGTCCGTTTCCGCGCTGCGGCACGACGAATTTTACGGCATGTCCTGCTTTTTCCCGCAGCAGCTGTGTCACAAGCTCCATGTCATCAAATTCCTCGTCGATGTAGATCTCTTTGGGGATATCATCACGGTCGGGGTAGTAGCTGAGCAGGAAATCCCGCCGCATTTCACCGGGGTCGTACTCGTCGCCGATGAAGAAATTCTCCTTGTCTACGAGCCGACCGCCGCGGTACTTTACCGCCGCGATGCTCGCCAGGCTGACGTTCTGCGCCAGCGCGACTATGTCGTAGTCCTCGGTCTTGTAGTCGAAGATCTTCTGGGAGTTCTTCAGCCTTGCTATCGCCTGGATACGGTCGCGGATCTTTGCCGCCTTTTCGAATTCCAGATTTTCTGCGGCTTCGTTCATTTCCTCGGTGAGCTGGTCAACGGATTTCTGGCTGCCGGTTTTGAGGTATTCCAGAGCCTCATCGATGATCTTTTTGTACTCCTCGGAGGATATTTTCCCGCGGCATACTCCCATGCATTTCTTGATGTGCATGTTCAGGCAGGGACGCTCCTTGCCGATATCCATCGGGAATCTGCGGTTGCAGGTGGGCAGCATGAAGATGGTGTTGACCTCCTCGACTGCCTGCTTTACCGTGAATCCGCTGGTGAACGGTCCGAGGTAATCCGCGTTCGGGTCGTTGGTATTGAGCGCGTAGGAAATGCGCGGGTAGGCTCCCTTGCTTACCTTGATGTAATTGTAGCCCTTGTCGTCCTTGAGCAGAATGTTGTATTTCGGCTTGTGGAGCTTTATAAGGCTGCATTCCAGCACAAGCGCGTCAAGCTCGCTGGGGCAAACGATGAAGTCGAAATCCGCGATATTGTCGATGAGCTTCAGCGTCTTGGCGTTGTGGTTGGAATCGTGCCGGAAATAGGAGGTCACGCGGTTTTTCAGCGCTTTCGCCTTTCCGACGTAGATTATCTTTCCGGTCTTGTCCTTCATGAGGTAAACGCCGGGGCTTAGGGACAGGCGGTTAGCCTTATCGCGAAGATAGTCGATATTCGGATTCACACTGACGCCCCCCAGATAATTATACACACTTTATTGTACCATTTTTTTCGCTGAAATACAAGTGCCTGCGGACATTTTTTTGAGAAACGCCGCTTATTTTTGAAGATATGATATATCTGCGGATAAATCGGTAAATTCCGGACATA
>CAKSHG010000272.1 GCA_934456315.1 uncultured Oscillospiraceae bacterium
ATGCGCCGGGAGCTTGACGACGTGATAGAGCGCTCCCAGCCGGAGCTGCTGATTATCGACATGGGGAACGTGGGATTCATGGACAGCTCGGGGATAGGGCTTATCCTCGGCAGGCTGCGCGCGGTGAGGGCGTGCGGCGGGGATATCATCATCAAGAACGCGCGTCCGCAGATAGCGGAGGTGATAAAGCTGTCCGGGCTTTCCGGGCTGCTGGTAGAATCAAGGGAGGTGGCGCAATGAAGCGCGAGATACTTAACGAATGCAGGCTTAGCTTCCCGCCGCTGTCGGTGAACGAGAGCTACGCCAGGGCTGCGGCGGCGGCTTTTGCGGCGCAGGCGGACCCTACCGTCCGGGAGATAAGCGAGATAAAGACCGCAGTTTCCGAGGCGGTGACGAACGCGATAGTTCACGGCTACCGCAGCTGCACTGGCATGGTGGAGCTGACGATGCGGCAGTATTCCGGCGGGGTGTTCTACATAAGCGTAAAGGACAGGGGCGCCGGGATACGGGACGTTGAGCAGGCGATGACGCCGCTTTTCACCACCGCGCCGGAGGAGGAACGCAGCGGTCTGGGGTTCTCGGTCATGGAGAGCTTCATGGACAGGGTGAGTGTGAAGAGCGCGCCGGGAAAGGGCACGACAGTCACGATGGAAAAGCGGATAAGCGTGCACGCGCGTCCCGCAGAGCGCGACGACCAGGCAGCCGCTGACGTGGTGAGCCTGACGTGACCCGGGACGAATTCATCGAGAGCAACCTCCCGCTGGTGCACAAGCTGGCGAACCGTTTCCGGGGGCGCGGCGTGGAGTACGAGGAGCTGTACGCGGCGGGCTGCGTTGGGCTTGTGAAGGCGGCGGACCGTTTTGAGCCGGAGCGGGGGCTGTGCTTTTCGACCTACGCGGTGCCGGTGATACTGGGTGAGATACGCCGGCTGTTCCGGGACGGCGGCAGCGTGAAGATAAGCCGCAGCCTGAAGGAGCTTTCCGTTAAGGCGGCGCGGGCGCGGGAGGAGCTGTGCAGCAGGTGCGGCGGCGAGCCGCGCATATCGGACATCGCGCGGGAGCTCGGGGTCAGCCCCGAGGAGGCTGCGGAGGCGCTCTGCGCGGGGATACCTCCGGTGTCCCTCGACCACGGCGGCGAGGACGGGGAGCCGCTTCCGGTGCCGTCCGCCTCGGGGGAGGACAGGCTGATAGACCGGCTGGCGCTGCGGCAGTGCCTGGAGGGGCTTTCCGGGGAGGACCGGGAGATACTTATCCTGCGGTACTTCCGGCGCAAGACCCAGTGCGAAACGGCGCAGCTGCTCGGCATGACGCAGGTGATGGTGAGCCGCCGGGAGCGCAGGCTGCTGAAGGAGCTGCGGGAGCAGCTCGTATAAGCCCGACGGCGTGAAATAAAAAAGTCAGTCAAACGTCCGGAAAAGGCGTTGACTGACTTTTTATTTTGCGTTTGTCCGATCGGATCATTCGTGGAAGAATCCGAACTGGTTCCCGGGGGTGTTCTTGCAGTGGTACATCGCGCTGTCCGCCATGGGGTAGAGCTGGTCGAACTTGACGTCGCCGCTCTGGCACAGCACGGCTCCGAGGCTAACTGTGACCTTTCTGCCGGACATTTCCGGTATGTCTATCTTTTCTACGTTCGCGATGAAGTTCCTGATGAGCCTTGCGCCGCTGCCCTCGTCCTCGACTCCGACGGCGTAAACGGCGAATTCGTCGCCGCCGAGCCGCATCACGACGTCGTCGACGGTGAAGCTGCGCCGCAGGCATTCGGCTATGGCGATGAGCGCCTTGTCGCCGACGGTGTGCCCGAAGCTGTCGTTGATGGATTTGAACTTGTCGACGTCCAGCAGGCAGAACATTCCCTTGACGCCGCTGTTTATCAGCCTCTCGGCGCGGCGCTCGCCGCAGCCGCGGTTGGCTATGCCGGTGAGGGCGTCCGTTTCGGAAAGGCGGGTGAGCTGATTCTCCAGATTCTTCTTGTCGGTGATGTCCATCAGCGTGAGTATCATTATGCGGTCGCCGCAGGCGAGTGTAGCCGTCCGCGCCGTGGACTTGATGTATATCCGCCCGCTGTAGGGCTTGTCCACTGCGAATTCAAAGCTGCACATTCCCGGGAAGTTCCGCAGCTCGTCCAGCTGCCATAGCAGTGCGGCGGTGTCCTCTGACTTTATCGGCTTCAGCACGTCGGCGAGCAGCCTGCCGTTTCCGGAGCCGCCGAAAAGCTGTTTCGCTTCGTCGTTCATGAAGATGACCTCGCAGGTGTCTGCGCGGGACGCGATAACTCCGCAGCCCTGCATGTGGAGCATTTCAGCGTATATCTCGTTCTGGTTCTCGAGGGCGTGCTTGAGGGCACGGCTGTATTCCAGCTCCTTTTCCTTTTCGTGGTCGATGTACTGAACGGAGAACAGCGCGTCGATAACGCTGCCGTCCTCGCCGCGGTTCATTACCATGAACGCGCAGCGGCACCAGTGGTCGTCCGCCGAATGGAACTCGTGGCTCATCATGTTGGTTTTCAGCAGGCGCTGCGGGGCTGTGGAGAGGTCGGTGAATTCCAGCGTATCCTCGCGGGATTCGTCGTCGGCGAGGACGGTCATGACATCGCGCATCATTTTGACCACGCCGTGGTGGCGATTGACGTACATCGCCACCTTGTCGTTGTGCTTT
>CAKSHG010000273.1 GCA_934456315.1 uncultured Oscillospiraceae bacterium
GCAGAGTGGTGAGGGCTCTGCCCTCACACTCCCGCTTCCTTTTGGAGGCAAAAGGAAGCGAAAACCAATATGATGCACAGATAAAATAAGACTTTTTCGACGGTCTGCGGAGCAGATTCCAGACAATGGGGCTGATTCCGGATAATTACTTGCAAAATACATACAAATATGATATAATTGATAGTTGTTCAGGCGTTCAGGAACGGAGGCATAACATAAAATGGATAAAGAAAATAACAGGGGGATAGTGCGGCGGTCGTTCAGAGCGGCGTTTCCCCGTACTATACCTATCCTGGCGGGATTCCTGTTTCTGGGAATGGCTTACGGAATATACATGAACGTATCGGGGTTCAGCTTTGTTTACCCGATGATAATGGCGGCGGTGATTTTCGGAGGGAGCCTGGAGTTTCTTGCGGCGGAGATGCTGCTTTCGCCGTTCGCGCCGCTTCAGGTGCTGCTGGTGTCGCTGATGATCCAGGCGCGCCACCTGTTCTACGGGATCTCCATGCTGGACAAGTTCAAGGGCATGGGCTGGAAGAAATTCTACCTCATCTACGGAATGTGCGACGAAACGTTCAGCATTAACTGCACTGCGGAGGTCCCGGAGGACTGCGACAAGGGGTGGTTCTACTTCTTCGTGACGCTGCTGAATCAGTTCTACTGGGTCGGAGGAGCCACCATCGGCGGGCTGCTGGGGAACCTCATCACGTTCGACACCAAGGGGCTGGATTTCGTCATGACTGCGATGTTCATCGTTATTTTCCTGGAGCAGTGGCTCAAGGAAAATCGGCATTTCAGTGAGCTGGCGGGACTTGGCGCAAGTATCGTCTGCCTGCTGATATTTGGCAGGGATAACTTCATGATACCGACGATGATCTGCATACTCCTGCTCCTCACTGCATTCAGGAAGCCCATCGAGCGGAAGGCGGGTGACCAGCAGTGACTATAACGGAACAGGTCATCACCATCGCAATGTGCACTCTGGGGACCATGGCTACGCGCTTCCTCCCGTTCCTGGTGTTCCGCTCGGACAAGCCCACACCGAAATACATACAGTACCTCGGGAAGGTGCTCCCGGGCGCGATATTCGGAATGCTCATCGTCTACTGCCTGCGCAGCGTTTCCGTCACGGAATACAGCTGGGGGCTTCCGGAGCTCATCGCCGGAGCCGCTACCGTAGGGCTGCACCTCTTGAAGCGCAAGATGCTGCTTTCCATCGCGGGCGGTACCGTCATTTACATGCTGCTGGTGCAGTTCGTATTCGTATAAATTACACTCCCTGATTTATATATTATACACAAATAATTCCCGATTGTCAGAATATGTCGGATAAACTTCTTGAATTGTAAAGTGATTTGTGATATAATTATCTTATAGCAAATTACATCATCTGACAACTTTTCCGTTGTAAAGTATGCGGATATATGGGTACTCTTGGTGTGATATAAAAATCAGGGAGGTTTTTTATGAAATCAATCGGTAAGAGAATACTGGTCAGCAGTATCCTGCTGGTAGCGGTATCGCTGTTCGTGCTGGGCACGTTCGCGTGCGTAATGTCCTACAACAGTACCGTGAGCCTTGTCAACAGCAGCATGACCGCTTCGGCGGGCCTGGCGGCAGACCGCACATACTGGGAGGTGCGGTCCTATTCGAACATCGCCCGTGAGCTTGGCGCTATGCCACAGCTTTCCGACCCGGCGACCACCGACAGCGAGCTTAACGAGATAGTTCAGCAGACTATAGAGCGTCATGAGCTTCAGAGTTGCAATATCATCAAGCCCAACGGCGACTGTCTTGACGGAAACAACTATTCCGACCGTGAGTACTTCCAGAATGCGATGAAGGGCAACGTCACCGTTACCGAGCCGACCGTTTCCAGACTGACCGGCGAACTGATGGTGATCATAGCTGCGCCTATCTGGAACAATGGCGTGACTGGCGGTGAAGTTGCAGGCTGCGTAATGATCGTGCCCGACCCGGAGTTCCTCAACGACATGGTAAGGTCGATAAAGCTCAGCGACAACTGCGGAGCTTACATCATCGACAAGAACGGCAACACCATCGCCGACGTTGACAGCGAGCTTGTAAAGCGCGGCGAGAACATCGAGGAGCTTGCAGCTGCTGACACTTCCGGTCAGGCAGGCTACCGGACCCTCGCGACCGCGCATGAGAGAATGCGCGCAGGCGAAACCGGCATTGCGGAGTACACCCTCAACGGCGTAAGCAAGTTCCTGGCATATTCGCCCATTCCTAATTCTAACGGCTGGTCGCTCGCGATTTACTGCCCCACCGGCGACTTCATGGATTCCACTGTCCGCGCTATCGCTATGACTGGTATACTGCTGGTAGTTGCATGCGCTGTCTCAGTATTCATTTCTATCCGTATCGGCAAGAAGATAGGCGGCTCCGTAAAAGTATGCACCGAGCGTATCGAAAAGCTCGCACAGGGCGACCTCACCAGCCCGGTACCCGAGATCCATTTCCAGGACGAAACCGGAGTGCTTTCCGAGGCTACCAAGACGGTGGTTTCGAACCTCAACAACATCATCAGCGATATCGGGCGCATACTCGAGGCGATGTCCACGGGCAACCTGAACGTCCATACCGCAGAGAACGAGAAATACTATGTCGGCGACTGCGAGAAGCTG
>CAKSHG010000274.1 GCA_934456315.1 uncultured Oscillospiraceae bacterium
GTATTTCGCGGATACGTTATCGCTGTCGATAAGCACCGCGAGCTTCTTTTCTTCTGACATTGTTACCTCTGTTCTGTAAATATGCCCCGGGAACGGACAGGGCGTTGTTATATTATAGCATTAATTTTCGCGGATAGAACCATACTGGTCCGCTGTATTGAAAATAGTCGAGATATACCCTTTGAAATACGGAATGAACACACCACTGTCTATCATCGCGAGGACTTCCTCCTCGGTCGCCCAGCGTACCGCCTGAACTTCCTCGTACTGCAATTTCAGGCTGCTGATATCCGGGTCTGCCCTGACAACATACCAGTCGTCGAAACCCTCGTCATAGGTCACGGAGTAATGCGGACGAACGCCGTCAAGGTCGAGCGTCACGCCTATCTCCTCCCGCACCTCGCGCATTGCAGCCATCGCGCTGGTTTCTCCGGCAACCGCAGAGCCTCCGGCGCTTACGTCCCACAGGTTGGAAAAACCGTGCTTGAACGGCTGGCGCTGCTGAATGAGCATTCTGCCGTCGCTGCCGATAATGCAGACGTGCACCACCAGATGGTACCCGCCCTCAGGAAGTCCCTCGCCGCGCACGGCGGTCTTTCCGGTCTTATTGCGGTTTATGTCGTAAACGTCCCAGAGCTCCATATTTACCTCATATTGCGACAGGTATCTTGTCGGTGAATTCGTGGTACTTATAATCGACTGCGGTAAAGCTGTTCTTCGTGAACTTGTAGAAGTCCGTGATGTCCTCCACCTGCATTTCCGGGGCAGGGTAGGGCTTCTTCTCGATGAGCCGCTTGACCGCGTCAATGTGGCGGTCGTAAATGTGCGCATCAGCGATGACATGCACCAGTTCACCCGGCTCGAATCCAGAGGACTTCGCAAACATGATGAGCAGCGCCGCATACTGGCAGACGTTCCAGTTGTTCGCGGTGAGCATGTCCTGGCTGCGCTGGTTCAGTATCGCGTTGAGCCTGTTCCCGCTGACGTTGAACGTCATGGAATAGGCGCAGGGAGCCAGCCGCATTTCGCTTAGGTCAGCATGATTGTAGGTGTTGGTCATGATGCGGCGGCTGTTCGGGTCGTGCTTCAGGTCGTAGAGCACCTTGTCCACCTGGTCGAAATCGCCCTCGGGGTAATGGTGCTTTACGCCCAGCTGATAGCCGTAAGCCTTGCCGATGGTGCCGTTTTCGTCCGCCCAGGCGTCCCAGATATGGGAACCCAGCTCCGCCACACGGTTGGATTTCTTCTGGTATATCCAGAGTATCTCGTCGATAGCAGAGCGATAGTACACCCGGCGGAGCGTCATTATCGGGAACTCCTTCTGGAGATCGTAGCGGTTCACGATACAGAATTTCTTTATCGTATGGGCGGGAGTGCCGTCCTCCCAGTGGGGACGGACATGGCAGTCCTCGTCCGAAACGCCGTTGGCTATGATATCCCGGCAGTTCTCTATAAACAGTTCGTCAGCAAGGCTCATTACAAGTTCTCCTTATTTTTCAGGGGTCAAATTCTGCCGAAAATAGCGGAAGTGGAAAGGTCGATATTTTCGAACGGCGCCTTCTCAAAGCAGGAAAGTCCGTTGGTTTCGCACATGCTGAATATCCTGGAGCCGCTGCTTTCCGCAAACTTTCTGACCTGCTCCATCAGCGCCTTTGCCCCTGCGGGATAATCCGCGACTTCGCCCTCGGCGGGAGTTCTTGCCGCGCCGTTATCATCGATATTCAGCGGGAACAGCCCGTCCCAGCCGTAGAGATATATCTCGCTGAATCCCATGTAAAGCGCAAGTTGTATCATAACGTACATCGGGAACATATTCGCGGTTGCGAACACGCTCTCCGCAGACTGGAACGACGGCAGACCGTTGATAAGCCCTGCGCCAAGCCCATTGAAATATACCGGCTTTTTCTTGAACTTATCCTCGAACACCTTTATTCTTCCGTCAATGAAGCTTTCCATACCCTCAATGTACTTTCCGTTTCCGAGGTAGGAGGATTCCTTCGTCAGCACGAAGAATTCAGGGCGCTGCGGGGTTTTCTGGAAATAATCGCAGAACTCGTTGCAGGCGAACGCATGCTCGTTCATCAGCCCGTTGAGCTCGTCAAGCTTAGCGCTGTAGTTCCCCAGGATAAAGCAGCGCTGACCTTTCATCTTATCCTTGTAAGCGGCGAGCTGCTGCGCAGTGAGGTTCTCCTGACCGCCGGCGCGCTTTCCGTCAGAGCCGAGTGCCTTATTGAGCTTCATGTTGGCAAGGGTCATGCCAAGCCCGGAGGGTTCGTTGAGCTCGCAGTAGCCGTTTTCGGTGAATCCGCACTGGGACTTGAGAATAGCCGCGATCTCTGCGGAAGTTCCCTGGACGCCCGCCATAGCGGCAAGCTGAACCTCCAGCGGAGTATAGGGCGCGATTATCAGCGCATAGAACGACGCGGACTTGCCCTTCAGCTCCTCGATGAACCTGATGTCGTTCTCCTCGGACACCTCCGCCTGCGAGTTTGTCGCGCGGAATGCGATATCCGGTACCTTGACATTCTTCATGCGGAGCTGCTGAAGCGCCTGCATGAGCACGCCGTAATCCTCTCCGCCGCCGATGATGACCAGTTTCTTCTGACCTATCTTCTCGATATTCTTGATGATATGGGTCTTGTACGC
>CAKSHG010000275.1 GCA_934456315.1 uncultured Oscillospiraceae bacterium
GCGGAGGAGTACAACATCGCCTGCGAGGAATACTACCAGGGCGCGGCGGAGAGCCTCCCCGACCGCATGGCGGAGAAGCTGGAAGCGCTGCTGGAATGCGATATCCTGGAGGATTATCAGCCGCTCATGCCAAGCCGTACCTACACCTACCTGCTGAACGATTCCGGCGAGGAATTCAAGCGCAAGCCGCTGCTGCTGAGCGTTTTCACCGACAACGAGGAGATTGCCGACGGAAAGCCCAGGCAGAAGGAAGCTCCTGCCGAAAATGAAGAAAAGCCGCAGAAGAAAGGTTTCTTCTCGAAGCTTTTCGGAAAGAAGTAACAAACAGAGAATGTCAACGATTTGTGCAATAGCTACCCCGCCCGCAGCGGGAGGGATTTCAGTGATACGAATATCCGGAGAGAACGCCGCGGATATCGCCGCAAGGGTATTCAAGCCGGTTTCCGGCAGGGAAGTCCGGGAAATACAGGGCTACCGCGCGGCATATGGCCGCATCTTCGACGGGGATGAGCAGCTCGACGACGGAGTGCTGCTGATGTACCGCGCTCCTCACAGCTATACCGGCGAGGATACCGCCGAGATATCCTGCCACGGCGGTATTTACGTTACCCGCCGGGTGCTTTCCGCATGCGTAAAGGCGGGAGCGCAGCCGGCGGCGCCCGGCGAATTCACCAAGCGCGCCCTGCTCAACGGAAAGCTGTCGCTTACCCAGGCGGAGGCGGTAGCTGATATAATCAGCGCGCAGGGGGACCAGTTCCTTAGCTGCGCCAACGGTCAGCGTGAGGGAGCGCTCTACCGCCGCATGGAGAAGTGCGCCGACAGCATTATGGAGGTTTCCAGCCAGATATCCGCCTGGATAGACTACCCTGATGACGATACTCCGGTGGTCACCCAGGAATGGCTGTGCGAAAAGCTGTCTGCAGTGCGGGATATGTTCGGGGAGCTGCTCTCCGGATACGACACCGGGCGAATGCTCCGGGAGGGCATCTCCTGCGCGATAGTCGGCAAGCCCAACGCCGGGAAATCCACGCTGATGAACAGCCTTGCGGGTCAGCAGCGCAGCATAGTGTCCGACATTGCCGGCACTACCCGGGATATCGTCGAGGAAACGATAGCGCTCGGGGATATCGTCCTGCGCGTCGCAGACTGCGCGGGTATCCGTGAAACGGACGACGTTGTCGAGAAAATAGGTGTGGATATCATGCTTAAAAAGCTCGGAAACGCCGATATAGTCATTGCGGTGTTCGATGGCTCGCGGGAGCTTTCCTACGAGGACAGGCGGCTGCTGGATCTGCTCGACCCCGCCAGGACTGTGGCAGTCGTGAATAAATCCGACCTGCCGCAGCAGCTGGATATCACGGAGATAACAGCGAAGCTCGGCGTACCGGTGGTGATATCCGCGAAGTCCGGCGAGGATTCCGCAGGACCTGCGAAGCTGCTAGAAAAGGCGGTCAGCGAGAAGCTGGACCTCGGCAGGCTGGACCCTGACGCGGGATTCCTAGCGAACGAGCGCCAGCGTGACTGCGTTATCCGCGCCGACCGCGCGATAAGCTCCGCGCTCGAGGCGGCGCAGCTCGGCGTGACTCCGGACGCGGTGGGCGTTATGCTGGAGGAGGCTCTGGACGCTGTCTACGAGCTGTCCGGGAAGCGCGCCGGGGACGAAGTTATCGACGAAGTGTTCAGGCGGTTCTGCGTTGGAAAGTGACCGCCGGAGGGAGTTAATATGAATATACTGATAATCGGCTGCGGCCGCGTCGGAAGCGAGCTTGCGGAGCTGCTTGACAAGCGCGGGCACGATGTTTCCGTTGTTGACCGCTGTCCGGAGAACTTTGACAGACTTCCGGGGGGCTTCTCGGGATTCACGACCACTGGAGTCCCCATCGACCAGAACGTGCTGAAAAAAGCCGGGATAGAGAGCTGCGACGCGGTCTGCGCCGTCACCCAGGACGACGACCTCAATATAATGGCGGCGCAGCTCGCCCGGGAGATATTCGGGATACAGCGCGTGTTCGCGCGTATTTCCGACGTTGACAAGGTGGACGTTTTCAAGGGATTCGGCATACACACCGTCTGCCCGACAAGGCTTACCGTGCAGTCTGCATGCGCGGCGATAGAGGACGTCAGCAGCGAAACCGAGGTGTTCCTGGAGCGCAGCCCGGTGCGGTTCACAACGATGAGCACTCCGCCGGAGTACGTCGGGAGCCTTCCCGGCGATATCGAGCTGGAGCCGGACGAATCCCTGTTTGCGATAATACGCCCGAACGAGTCGTTCCTGCTGTACACCGGGCAGGTGATAACCCTTGGCGCGGACGACAAGCTGATATTCGCGAAAAAAGTCTGAAATTTAAAGAGGCACGATATGTACAAACTAGTTATTTTTGACCTTGACGGAACGCTGCTCAACACTATAGGCGACCTCGCCGCCGCCGGAAATCACACGCTCGAAGTGATGGGATTCCCGCAGCACCAGGAGGACAGCTACCGCCACTTTGTCGGCAACGGTATCCCGAAGCTCATCGAGAGAATGCTCCCGGCGGGTCACGACAAGCAGACCGAGCAGAAAGCCTACGACATCTTTATGGAATACTATTCCGCTCATAAGTGCGACCATACAAAGCCCTATCCGGGTATCCCGGAGCTTATCAG
>CAKSHG010000276.1 GCA_934456315.1 uncultured Oscillospiraceae bacterium
AATTTTCCCTTGCTTCGGAGATGAGCGTAAATCTTATGAAAGGATATGATATGGGGCTTAACTATATCATACAAGGACAAAATGTACATACCAAACGAGCACCGTTATGAAAAAATGATATACAACCGCTGCGGAAAAAGCGGATTGAAGCTCCCGGCAGTATCGCTGGGAATATGGCAGAATTTCGGCTACCGCGACAGCTTCGATAATATGGAGGAAATGGTCCATACTGCGTTTGACCTGGGTATAACTCACATCGACGCTGCAAATAATTACGGTAATCCCTACAATGGTTCGGCAGAGGAAAACCTCGGAAAGATACTGGACAGGGGAATGCGTCAGTTCCGCGACGAGCTTGTTATCTCCACCAAGGCAGGCTACGAAATGTGGGACGGTCCCTACGGCGACAGAAACGGCTCCAGAAAATACCTCACCGCTTCGCTTGACCAGTCACTGAAACGCATGAAGCTTGACTATGTGGATATATACTACCACCACATATTTGACCCGAACACCCCGCTCGAGGAAACCGCTCTTGCGCTCGACAACGCAGTAAGGAAGGGCAAAGCGCTTTACGTCGGCATCTCCAATTATAATAAGGCGCAGACCGCCGAGATAATGTCCATCTTCAGGGAGCTGCATACTCCGTTTATCGTGAATCAGCCCAGCTATTCCATGCTCAACAGATGGATAGAATCAGACGGACTTCGCGACTTCGCCGCCGAACAGGGAATAGGGCTTGCCGTGTTCTCTCCGCTCTATCAGGGCTTGCTCACCGACCGGTACCTTGACGGGATCCCCGCAGATTCCCGCATAGGAAAGGGCAGGACCTGGATAAAGAACGAGCTGACCGAAAAGCGCCTGTCGCAGCTCCGCAGACTTAACGAAATAGCCTCCGCCCGCGGGCAGAAGCTGTCCCAGATGGCGCTCTCCTGGGTTCTCCGCGAGGGAAAGGTGACTACCGTGCTGGTAGGCGCGTCCCGTCCGGAACAGCTAAGGGAAAACGCCGAAGCGGTAAACAAGCTGGATTTCTCTCCGGAGGAGATAGCGGCAATCGAATCGGTCCTTTCAGAATAATCTCACAGAAAAATTACAAGCCTTTAAAAAACTACTTGCAAATATCACGGATATGTGTTATAATATACAGGATAATAAGCGGAAACATGCATACTGGTACGGTCGGCGGTCACACCCCACGGTCACGCGGGACTGACAGAACCCTCCGCATAAGCTGTTTTCTGCAAATAATACCTGAACACGCCCGGTCAAGGTCGGCAGGCGCTGACTCCGCTGGTGCAGATGTTCATACGGCTCAAGCCGTATAATGAAAGGAAGTAGATTATGGCTAAGATCGCGGTTCTGGGCTACGGTGTAGTAGGCTCAGGTACAGTCGAGGTTTTCTATAAGAACAAGGAAAGCCTTGAAAAGAAGGCTGGACAGGAAATGGATATCAAGTACATTCTTGATGTTCGTGATTTCAACGACAGCCCCTACAAGGATAAATTCGTCAAGGATTTCAATGTTATCCTCAATGACCCTGAGGTCACAGTTGTAGCCGAGGTCATCGGCGGTCTGAAACCGTCCTACGACTTCGTTAAGTCGTCCCTCGAAGCAGGCAAGAGCGTTGTTACCTCCAACAAGGAGCTCGTTGCGGCAAAGGGCGCGGAACTCCTCGCAATTGCAAAGCAGAAGAATGTGAACTTCTTCTTTGAAGCGAGCGTAGGCGGCGGTATCCCCATCATCAAGCCGCTTCATGCGTGCCTTTCCGCGAACGAGATCGATGAGATCGCAGGTATTCTGAACGGAACTACCAACTTCATCCTTACCAAGATGATCCGCGACGGCATGGACTTCGAAAAGGCGCTCAAGATCGCACAGGAGCTCGGTTATGCTGAGCGCAATCCCTCTGCTGACGTTGACGGTCACGACGCATGCCGCAAGATATGCATTCTTGCGTCTCTCGCATTCGGAAAGCATGTTTACCCCGAGAGCGTACATACCGAGGGTATCACCAAGATCACACTTGAGGATGTAGAGTACTGCGACAGCGCTGACTGCAAGATAAAGCTCATCGGCTGCGCTAAGCGCGAAGAAGCTGGCAAGATCTCCATCGGCGTTTTCCCGGCTGTCATCAAGGACGAGAGCCAGCTTGCAGGCGTAAACGACGTGTTCAATGCTATCCTGGTACGCGGCGACGCTACTGGAGATGTTGTATTCTACGGAAAGGGCGCGGGTAAGCTCCCGACCGCTAGCGCAGTTGTTGCCGATATCGTTTCCGCTGTGAAGCATTCCGGCACCAGCAGGTCGCTCACATGGGCTGACAGCGCGCAGGATTTCATCAAGGATTTCAACGACTTCACATGCGCAAGCTACATCAGACTTTCCTCCAAGAACGTGGAGGTCACAAAGGCTGTCGTAAAGGCGCTTTTCGGCGACGTAACATACCTCTCCAGAAAGAACCAGCCTGAAAACGAACTCGCGTTCGTAACCGGAACTATGTCCGAAAAGGCTACCACAGACGCTATCGCAAAGGTATCCGACAGCGCTGACCTTCTCGGAAGAATTCGTGTTCTGGATTATTGATTCAGCAAACGGCGCATAATACAACAT